>DASYHQ010000058.1 GCA_035998445.1 Tepidisphaeraceae bacterium
GAATCGTGATTAAACCGCGCGCTCGTCATCCTGAGAGGGTGTTTACTAAGTCGGCTGGGTCTGCTCCGGCCGTGGCATGGGCGTCTCGCCCATGCTGTCGGATTGGAACGAAGGCCATTATTTGGGCATGTTGCGCCGATCACGGCTCAACAACCAACCAGATCAGCCGACCTGACACACGCATGGGCGAGACGCCCATGCCACGGTCGGAGCGGACGCGACACTGTTCTTAAACACCGCTCAGGATGACGAGTCCGCGCACTGATTAATCACGATCCGTATCATACGTCTGAGAATTCTCGTCATGGGAGATGGGTCGGGTCGCTACCGCTAGGGTCGGGATGACAAGGACAGAGGATCACGCGACGCGCCAAGCCATCCCATCCTCACGTCCTATAGTCGCGCTTGACAGTTAGGGTACAATTCGGCCCAACGTGCCCGCGACGCTCGATTCCATCCTCGGCCCCACTGGTTCCATCGCTCGCCGTCTTGGCGACAAGTACGAGCATCGGCCGCAGCAGCTTGAGATGGCGTCGGCCGTCGAGGATGCGCTGACCAAACAGCATCACCTGATGGTCGAGGCCGGCACGGGCGTCGGCAAGTCGTTCGCCTACCTGCTGCCGGCCATCGATTACGCGGTGCGGAACAAGAAGCGGGTCGTCGTCTCCACGCACACCATCGCGCTGCAGGAACAGCTGATCGAGAAGGACATCCCGCTGATCCAGTCGGTCTACCCCGACGAGTTCACGGCCGTGCTCGTGAAGGGGCGCAGCAACTACCTCTGCCAGCGCCGTCTGGAACAGACGCGGGCGCGACAGGGGATGCTGTTCGACCATCAGCCGCAACTGGAAAGCCTTTGGGCGATCGAGGAATGGGCCCAGGAGACGACCGATGGCTCGCTGACGAGCCTGCCGCAGGTGCCCGAGCCGGGCGTGTGGGATCGCGTGTGCGCCGAACAGGGCAACTGCCTCGGCAAGAAGTGCACGTACTACAAGAACTGCTTCTGGCAGGCAGCCAAACGGCGGATGCAGACGGGGACGATCCTCGTCGTGAACCACGCGCTGTTCTTCAGCGACCTGGCGCTGCGGGCCGTGGGCGTGAATTACCTGCCGAAGTACGACGCGGTGGTGATGGACGAGGCCCACACGATCGAGGACGTCGCCGGGCAGCACTTTGGCCTGAAGGTGACCGAGGCCGGCCTCGCGTATCAGCTGCGCACGCTGTACGACCCCCGCCGTGGCAAGGGGCTGCTGAGCGTGCACGGCAGCAACGCCAACGACGCGATCGGCGACGTGGTCGATTTGTATTCGCTGGTCGAGGGCTTCTTCGAGCGCTGCCTGCACTGGCAAAGCACCCAGGGCCGCAGCAACGGCCGCATCCGCACCGGCGGGTTTGTACACAACGACGTGTCGCCGAAGCTGATGGATCTATCGAAGCACATCAAGGCGATGCTGATCGACATCAAGAACGACGAGGAGGTCGCCGAACTGACGAGCGTCGCCGACAAAGCCGCCGGGCTGGGCGTGGCGTTAGAAGCCATCGTCGAGCAACGGCTGGAGGACGCCGTCTATTGGATGGACCAGACGACGAAGACCCCGAGACGCGTCACCCTGCACGCGGCGCCGGTGGATGTGGCCGAGGGTTTGCGGCGGGAGTTGTTCGGGAAGATCAAGAGCGTGGTGATGGCGTCAGCGACGCTATGCACGGGGAATGCAGGCCAACCCGCCACACCGCTGAAGATGGCCTCCTCCGACCGTGGCATGGGCGTCTCGCCCATGCGTGTCCCTTCGCAATCCACCGTTATTTCCCGCCAGGGGGCCAACCTTCCTCACTGGACCTCCAACGGGAGCGTCTACGCCGTCACGTTCCGCCTCGCCGATTCCCTCCCGGCTGGCGTGATCGAAGGATGGAAAGCGGAGCGCGAACAGATCCGCTATCGCGCAACCGACGAAGGTCGCCCGCTCACCGGCTTCGAGGCCGCAAAGCTTCACCGACTCCATGAGTCGAAGATCGAGGCATTGCTGGACGATGCACAAGGCGGCTGCATCCTGAGCGATCCGGAGACCGGTCACGTCGTCGCCGACGCGCTGCGCCACTTCGACGGCGAACGGTACGCACTGCTCGCGTGGTGCGTGATGCCGAATCATGTGCATGCGGTGCTGCAACCGCGCGATGGGCACGAGTTGGCGGACATCATGCATTCATGGAAGTCATACACCGCCCACGCGATCAATAAGGCGCGGGGCGAGGAAGGAGCGGTCTGGCAGGACGAGTCGTACGATCACCTCGTGCGCGACGCGCAGGAGTTGCGGCATTGTGTGGAGTATGCATGGGGGAATGCGGAGAAGTCGGGGATTAAAGATTGGCAGCTGCGCGGTCGGAATGATGCTGCCATAAACGATGTCTTAGCCCCAAGGGATACGCATGGGCGAGACGCCCATGCCACGGTAAATGCCGCCAAAGGCGTTGCTTCACACACCGGGTCGATCAATGCCTCCCCCGCCTTCACGTACATCAAGACCCGCCTCGGCGTCGACGCGGCCCACACGCTCGAACTGGGGTCGCCGTTCGATTATGCACAGCAGGCGACGCTGTACATCGAGGACGACCTGCCGGAGCCGTCCGACCACCTGCGGTTCACGCCCGCGGCGTGCGAAAAGATCATGAAGTACCTGCTGCAGACGCAGGGCGGGGCGTTCGTGCTCTTCACGTCGTACAAGATGCTGGCGGACTGCGCCAACCGGCTGAAAAGCCGCATCGAGGCGCTAAACTACCCGCTGCTCGTTCAAGGGCACAACGCGCCGCGACGAATCCTGCTTGAGCGGTTCCGCAGCCTCGACAACGCGGTGCTGTTTGGCACCAGCAGCTTCTGGCAGGGCATCGACGTGCAGGGGGACAAGCTGCGGAACGTCATCATCGTGAAGCTGCCGTTCGCCGTGCCGGACGAGCCGATCATCGAGGCCCGGCTGGACGCCATCAAGCGGGCCGGCGGCAACCCCTTCATGGATTACAGCGTGCCGGAAGCCATCATCAAGCTGAAGCAGGGTTTTGGGCGATTGATTCGCAGCAAGACGGATCGCGGCATCGTGGTCATTTTGGACAGCCGCGTGACGCAGAAGCGCTACGGGAAGATGTTCCTCGACGCCCTGCCCGAGTGCCGCATGGGCCAGACGAAGACGCGGCCGGAAGACAAGCGATAGACCCGGCAAACATATGGATGACCTTCCGCTCCCTCTCCCATGTATTCATGGGAGAGGTTAGGTGAGGGTGATTCGTTCCGCCTCCATCGTCAGCCGTTCGAAATCCCCCTCACCCAGCCGCTCCCGGCATACTGAAAGACGGCCAGAGCGCCCTGCGGCATTTGTCATGCCTGGCGCCATCCTCTATCTTTCCAGTTCGTTTTCGTTCGGCACGACGGCACGCAACAAGGACAACCGCACATGTGGGGCAACCGACTCGGATGGATGATCTCGGCCGGCATGGTCATCGTGATGATGGGCCTGCTGTTCGTGCTGGCCCAGGCCGACACGATCTCGCCCCCGACGCCGTTCGCGCGCAACGCGAGCGTGCTGGAACCGCTGCCACCGCTGGCGGGCATGAGCGACGTGCTGAAGATGGACCAGGCCGGCGACGCCGCGCCGATGTACCGCAAGGCGATCGCGTCGTACCGCCGCAACGAGCGGGCGTACGAGTCGTTCGGCAAGTCGACCAAGACCGACGAGAAAACGGTCGGCCCGCTGCGCGAGGGCGTCGAGGCGATCAAGGCGGGCACGCATCTGTCGGGCATGGAATTGTTTGAGGCCGATCCGGCGTCCGTCATCAATTTCGATTCGAACAAGACGGACATCCCCGCGCTGGAGGCCGTCGGCCTGGCCGCGGCGCGCTGGGGGTTGCTCATCCACAAGGAACAGCCCAAGGAAGCGCTGGAACTGTTCGAGGCGGCGTTCGGCCTGGGCGCCAAGATGTTCAACGAGCGCGTGACGCTGGCCGAGGCGCGGGCCGGCCTGGGGTTGATGGCGTCGTCCACCACGTACATCGCGCGCCTCTCCAAGACGTTGGGAGATACCGAGCGCGAGCAGGCCGCGTTGGCGTTCGACGAGGCCCGCAAGGCGTACAACACCGAACACCTCGACGCCATGATTCGCGTGCTGACCAGCCCGGACCCCAACGTGATGGGCAAACACGTCGGCGACATCTTCGTGATCGCAGAGCATTCGAAGGAGCGGATGTGGCGCGTCGAGGCGATCCGCAAGCTGGGCATGATGCGCTTCGCCGCGATGCGCGGGAAGCGCAAGGGCGACCAGCTCGGCTCGTTGCGGGCCGTCCGCAAGTATGCCCAGGACCCCAACGACCCCGTCATCGCCGCCGCCGGCAAGGCGGCCAGCGCGCTGACCGAAGGCGAGTTCAGGATGATGCGGTAACGCAGGCTCTTGCCTTAGTTGACTCGGTCAAGTGCGCTCTGCACGTGGCATGGGCGTCTCGCCCATACTCGTCGTGAGGCCGTAAGACAGGATTGGTTTCAGCGGCGTGGCCGACGCAGCAGCCGGCAAATGAAATTGCTCTTTCCAGTCCACACGCATGGGCGAGACGCCCATGCCACGGCCGGAGCGGACGCGGCGTCGTTCTTCAACACCATCCCCGATGACGAGAGAGATCTTGTTCCACGGCTAACCGCCCCGCCGCTCCCCTGCTTACTTGCCCACGTACTCCTGCAGCGGCTTCACGTCCCAGCCCGTCTTTTGCAGTTGGATGATCCCCTTCACGATGGCGGCGGCGCCGGTCATCGTCGTGACGATGGGCACCTTGTTCAGCACGGCCATCGAGCGGATAGCCCCCTCGTCGGTCTGAGGGCCCTTGCGGGTGGGCGTGTTGATGATCATCGCCACCTGGCCGTTCTTGATGAAGTCCTTGATGTTCGGCCGGCCTTCGGCCAGTTTCGGGATGCGCTTGGCGGGGATATCCGCCTTGGCCAGGGCGGCGTAGGTGCCGCTGCTGGAAATGATGTCGAAGCCCGCGGTCGACAGTTGCCGTGCGAGTTCGACGGCCTGCGGTTTGTCGGCGTCGTTCACGCTGATGAAGACCGTCCCCTTCATCGGCAAGTTCGTGCCGGCGGCGATCTGCGACTTGGCGAACGCCAACTCGAACGTGGCGTCGATGCCCATCACCTCGCCGGTGCTGCGCATCTCCGGACCCAAGATGACGTCGACACCGGGGAACTTGGCGAACGGGAAGACGACTTCCTTCACGCTGACGTGCTTCGGGTCGGGCTGCTCGGTCGCGTTTAGCTCCTTCAGCGTCTTGCCCGCCATCACCTTGGCGGCGATCTTCGCCCAGCTGATGCCGGTCGCCTTGCTGACGAACGGCACCGTACGGCTGGCACGCGGGTTCACCTCGATTACGTAGATCTCGTTGTCCTTGATCGCGTACTGCACGTTCATCAGGCCCTTCACGCGCAGGGCGCGGGCCAATTCCTTCGTCTGGCGCTTCAGCTCCGCGATGATTTCCTTCGACAAGCTGTACGGCGGCAAGGCGCAGGCGCTGTCACCCGAGTGGATGCCGGCCTCCTCGATGTGCTCCATAACGCCGATGACGATGGCCTGGCCTTGTAGGGGCGGGCCTCCGTGCCCGCCCTCTTCGGTCTTTTGCACGGTCGAAGACGGGCGGGCACGGAGGCCCGCCCCTACGCCCGTCTCGTTCGGCTCGTAATCCGCGATGCAATCCACATCGACTTCCGTCGCGTTGTCGAGGAACTTATCGACGAGGATCGGCGCGTCCTTGATCGTGCTCGCATCGACGGCGTTGGCCATGTAGTAGTTGAGCTGATCTTCGTCGCTCACGATCTCCATCGCCCGGCCGCCGAGCACGAAGCTGGGACGGACCAGCACGGGATAGCCGATGCGCTTGGCGATCTGGCGGGCCTCGTCCACATTGCGGGCGATACCATTGGCGGGCTGCTTCAGTCCAAGCTTTTGCAGCAAATCGCGGAACTGCTCACGATCGCCGGCGGCGTCGAGCGAGTCGATCGACGTGCCGATGATCGGCACGCCGGCCTCGGCCAAGCCGCGCGCCAGGTTCAGCGGCGTCTGGCCGCCGAACTGCACGATCACGCCTTGCACGAGGTTCTTGTGTAGGGGCGGGCCTCCGTGCCCGCCCTCTTGCGTCGGTCCGCCATCCGAATCCGGGCGGGCACGGAGGCCCGCCCCTACGAATGGCCCACCATTCAGCCGTTCGCAAATGTTCAAAATATCTTCGTGCGTCAGCGGTTCGAAGAAGAGCAGGTCGCTCGTGTCGTAATCGGTGCTGACCGTCTCGGGGTTCGAGTTGATCATGACCGACTCGACGCCGATCTCGCGCATCGCGAACGCGGCCTGCACGCAGCAGTAGTCGAACTCGATGCCCTGGCCGATGCGGTTGGGACCACCACCGATGATGATGACCTTCGGGCGGTCGGTGAGGCGGATTTCGTCTTCGGCGATCGCCTCCCACTTAGCCGCCGGCTTGCCGGTGGTTCCCGCCGGCAAGCCGACGGTTATTTGGGCGACGGGCGTCTCGTACGTGCTGTAGTAATACGGCGTCGCGGCCTCGAACTCGGCGGCGCAGGTGTCGACGAGCTTGTAAACGGGACGGATGTCTGCCGCGTTCCGGAACGCGCGCACCTTGGCTGGCGTGGTGTCCCACATCTGCGCGAGCTGAATATCGCTGTACCCCAGTTGCTTGGCGCGACGAACAAATGTATCGACAACGCCGTTCGTGCGCCAGTTGTTGGCAAGACTGTCGGCGAACGCGGCCTTCGCGTTCGTTGCCAGTTCCGCCTCAAAGTCCACCAGTTCCTTCATCTGCGACAAGAACCACCGGTCAATGTTCGTCAGTTCAAAAATCTGGTCGATCGTCCAGCCCATCTTCATCGCGTAGCGGACGTAGTACAGGCGGCCCTGGCTGGGCACCGCCAGCTTGCGGCGGAGCTTGTCCTGCGGGATCGGCCAGATGTCGTCGGCGCTCTCGCCTTGCGTGGTCTTGTCGGCGTTGGGGTCGTCGTAACGGGCCGAGGGCGGCAGGCTCTTCACCGTGGCATGGGCGTCTCGCCCATGCGTGTCAGCAGGCGAAGAAGTCTTATTTTGGTCGGGTGCCCCGGCCGCGCCGCTGGCTGGAAAGGAATTGGCGCGCTTATCCACGTGCATGGGCGAGACGCCCATGCCACGATTCTGCGCGTTCAGCCACTTGTCGTACTTGTCCAAGCCGAAGCCGAAGCGCTTCACTTCCATGCTGCGGATGCCCTTCTGCAGGGCTTCCTTGAACGTGCGTCCGATCGCCATCGCCTCGCCGACGCTCTTCATCTGGGTGGTCAGGGTTTCATCGGCATCGGGGAACTTCTCGAACGTCCAGCGCGGGATCTTGATGACGCAGTAGTCGATCGTGGGCTCGAAGCAGGCGCTGGTGTACAGCTCGTAATCCTCGCGCTTCGTGGACGAGGGCACCGTCTTGTCGTTCGTTTGCCCCGGACGCTTCTTTGTCGTGATCGGGTTCGGCAGCTCATCCAGCGTGTAACCCACAGCAAGCTTGGCAGCGATTTTAGCGATCGGGTAACCCGTGGCCTTTGATGCCAGCGCAGACGACCGCGACACGCGCGGGTTCATCTCGATGACGACCATGTCGCCGTTCTCGGGGTTGATGCCGAACTGGATGTTGCTGCCGCCCGTTTCCACGCCCACGGCCCGAATGACCGCGATGCTGGCGTCGCGCATGCGCTGGTATTCCTTGTCCGTCAGCGTCTGGATCGGCGCAACGGTGATCGAATCGCCCGTATGCACGCCCATGGCGTCGATGTTTTCGATGGAACAGATGATGATCGCGTTGTCCTTACGGTCGCGCACCACCTCCATCTCATATTCTTTCCAGCCGATCACCGATTGCTCGATCAGCACCTCGTTCACCGGCGACGCGTCGATGCCGCGCTGGACGATCGTCTCGAACTCTTCGATGTTGTAGGCAATGCCCCCGCCCGTGCCGCCCAAGGTAAATGCCGGGCGGATGATGAGCGGAAGGCCCAGCTCGGCCAATACCTTGCGGGCGTCGTCCATGTTGTGAACGACGCCGGACCGCGGCACGTTCAAACCGATCGAGAGCATCAGTTCCTTGAAGACCTGCCGGTCCTCACCGCGGTGGATGGCCTCGCGGTCGGCGCCGATCATCTGCACGCCATATTTCTTGAAGATGCCCTGATCGAAGCAGGCCATGGCCGTGTTCAGACCGGTCTGACCACCCAACGTGGGCAGGACGGCGTCGATCGGGGTACCATTGGCCTTTTCGCGGACCAGGATCTTCTCGATCGTTTCCGGCAAAATCGGTTCGATGTAGGTCGCGTCGGCGAACTCCGGATCGGTCATGATCGTGGCGGGGTTGCTGTTGATCAGGACGATGCGGTAACCCTCTTCCTTCAGCGCGCGGCAGGCCTGCACGCCGGAGTAGTCGAATTCGACGCCCTGCCCGATGACGATGGGGCCGGCTCCGATGATCAGGATCGTTTTAATGTCGGTTCGCTTGGGCATGGGCGGTGGTCGTTCCTCGGGAAAAAGCGCGGGTAGTGTACGGGTGGCGGGGGCGTTTTCCAACCGGGCGCGAGCCAGCCCAAGGACGAACGAACCGCAATGTCATCCCGATGGGAGCCCAAAGGCGAGCGGACAAAAACCCCGTGGCATCCCGAAAGGATGCGGTAGCGACCTGAGGGATCTCCTAGTGGCTGACGCGTGTCCGTCTTCCGAGATCCCTCCCGTCGCCCTAAGCTCCGCCTGGGATGACAAACTGAGGTTTATAGCGCGACCTTCGCGCCACGGTCGTCATTCGCCCTTCACTTTACGCCCCCCTCGCCGTTACCCTCATGCCCGCCATGCTCCCGATTGCCCTCTGCCACGGATTGTTCGGCTACGACCAACTGACCTTCGGGCCCATGCGCCACCACTATTGGCGCGGCATCGATCGGGCCCTGGCAAGATTGGGGCATCCCGTGATCGTCACGCGCGTCTCACCCGCTGGTGGCATCGTTCGGCGAGCGGCGGAGCTGAAGGCGTCGCTGGTCAGGCATCTCGATCGCATTGGTGTCGGTGGGCATCAGAAGCTGATCGTGGTCGGGCACTCGATGGGTGGTTTGGATTTGCGTTACCTGGTCAGCCACCTGGGGTTTGCAGACCGCGTGGCCGCCGTGCTTACCGTCTGCACACCGCACCGGGGCAGCCCGTTTGCGGATTACGCCATTCGTAATCTCGACGACCGCCTGCGGGTGCTGCGGTTCATTCGCGCGATGAACATCGACATCGACGCCGTCAAGGATCTCACCACCACATCGTGCAAGGGTTTCAACGAACAGGTGCGCGACGTGCCGGGCCTGCCCTACTTTTCAGTCAGCGCATCGCGAACGCGTTCGCGCATGGCGCCGTGGGGCTTGCTGTCGCACGAGATCATCCGCCGGCGCGAGGGGGAGAACGATGGGCTGGTATCGGTGGCCAGCGCCCAATGGGGCACGCATTTAGGCACCTGGCCGGCCGACCATTGGCATTCGATCAACCGCCGGCTGCCCGAGTTGGGGCGGCCCCCCACCGGTGACATTGCGCCGTACTACGTGCGGGCGATTCAGCAGGTCGACCGGGCGTTGCGCGGCGAGCCGGTCGGCGCGATGGCCTAGATGCTCATCCATGAAGCGCAGGCTTTTGCCGCAGGCGCGCAGCTCCGCGCGTCTTACTTGACATCAAGAGCAGGAAAATCGCTGAGCTGCGCTCGTGCGGCGAGAAGGTCGCACAAGTACGCTCGATGCGACACATCCTACCTGTTCACCGGCGGTTGGTTTGCAGGCGCCACATGCTGGGGAAAATTGGCTGCCTCGTGAGCGGGCACCTGCGGCAGCGTGCTGACGCGCGGCGCGCCGGCGTTCGGGGGCGTGTTCGGCGCGCCGTGGGCGTCGTCGGAGCGCGGGGCGGCCTCTTCGACCTTCATCCCCTGCGAAACGCTGTCGCTGTGCTGCGACGCGGGCGGCCGGCTCATGGCCGGCTCAGGGCGATGGGACGGCCTGCTCGCGCGGCAACCGATCGCCAGCAGTACGGTCGAACAGGCAATTAACGTGAGGCATTTCACCGGTCGTTCACCCTTCGTCGCGCGTAATCCGGCACGCCGCGTGGCGCGCAAGAAGGCATTGTAAGCCAACGGTGTCACACAAACGAATTGCCGACAGCTTTCAGACACCTGTGGCGTGATAGCGCATTCACCCCACTTCGCGCGTCCCTCTGTTTAGCCGCGGGCTTGCCCGCGATTATCGTCAGATCATCGCGAGCAAGCTCGCGGCTAAACGTGGTACATGATGCGCTTGCCATGCCTTTATCGCCTACGATACTCGGCATGATCGGGTCGTCCATCACGTTCGCCGAGCGATTGTTGCGCTGGTACGACGTCAGCCGGCGTGATCTGCCTTGGCGCGTCGATCCGAGCAAGGGCCAGTCAGAAACGCCCGATCCGTATCACGTGATGATCTCCGAGGCCATGCTGCAGCAGACGCAGGTCGCCACGGTCATCCCCTACTTCCACCGCTTCCTCGAGCGCTTCCCGACGCTCGCCAGCCTGGCCGATGCCGACGAGCAGGACGTGCTGCGGCTATGGCAGGGACTGGGCTATTACTCGCGCGCCCGCAACCTGCTGGCCGCGGCCCGCATGACGCGCGACCAGTTGGGCGGCCAGCTGCCGACCACGGTCGAGCAGCTCCTGAAGCTGCCCGGCGTCGGCCGGTACACCGCCGGCGCAATTGCGTCGATCGCGTTCGAGACGAAGGCGCCAATCGTCGACGGCAACGTTGCCCGTGTGCTTTGCCGGGTCGACAAGATCGAATCAGATCCACGCGACAAGGCCACGCTCGATTTGCTTTGGACGCGGGCGGAGCAAATCCTGCCCGGCGAACGCTTCGGTGACTTCAACAGCTCGCTAATGGAACTGGGCGCCACCGTCTGCACGCCACGGTCGCCGCAGTGTTTGATCTGCCCGGTGCGCGAGCATTGCGAGGCCCGGGCTGCGGGGTTGCAGGAGACGATTCCTGCGCCGAAGAAGACAAAGGTAAATCCGCTGGAACAGCGGTGGACGTTCATCGTTCAGCACGGCCAGCACTTCCTGATCGAACAACGCCCGCCAAGCGGCCGCTGGGCGGGCATGTGGCAATTCGTCACACTGCCCGCGGCGGACGGCGTTAACCCACGCGCTGCGCTCGAGTCGGCGGTCGGCGCAACGCTAGACGAGGCGCAGCCAAAGGGGATCGTCACCCATGCGTTAACGCATCGTCGATACGAGTTCACCGTCTTCGCAGCGGTCGCCTCCGATCGCTTTCCCAGCGGCCCGCGCACCTGGGCGACGCTGGGCGAGCTAGATCGCCTGCCACTTTCCAAGCCCCAGCTAAAGGTCGCCGCGATGGCGCACCAAATGGTGGAGTGACGATCCGCAGCCTCGGCCGTTGCATAGGCGTCTCCAACGCAATCCCCACGCGAACGGCATAACCGCATCGTTCCACTCATCCGTCAGGCCCATCAAACCCACCCCACCGCCCGCGAAGTCGCCAGTTTGCCCCGGCATGCGGCCAATCGTATATCAGACGTGCCCGGAAATGGTTGTTTTCACGAGGCGATTTATATGCAGGAGATCGATCGCGACCTTTCGCGCCCGTCCGTTGACCACGGCGACAGCCGGCCATCGACGCTGATCGTGCTGGCACTCATGATCGTGGCGGCGCTGTTGTTCAGCTACATCGGGGCCTACAACGTCTCGGTCACGCTGGTGAACGCCGACCTCATCGCCCCCTGGCCCGCCGGCAGCGACCCACGGCCCAAATGGATGGTCACCGGCTTCCTCACCGTCATCCTCACCTTCACCGTCGTCGGCACGCTCATGCGCTTCGCCAGCTGCCGCAGCTTGCGCGACTTGGACCGACTGGCGGATGATGAGTGAGGAGCAGCCAAGGCGGCTGAAGGCTGAAACGGTAGACGCCGATTGCCGTGCGCGCAAGTCGTGCCCGCATCGCAAAATGTCATCCCGATGGGAGCCTCAAGCGACCTGAGGGATCTCGAACCACGGACGGTGCGGGCCACGGGAGATCCCTCAGGTCGGCAAGCTTCCCATCGGGATGACACCTCCCTGACCAACGAAGGGGCTTTGTAAGCCAGCCTTAAGCCGACGGGTACGATGACAGTTGGCGTTGGGTGGGACGAGGATCGCTCACGCCGTCGCCGACGGCCGGCGCTCCAGCGCGACGGCGAGTTGTTGGAACACCAACGCCGTGTTCACGTTGCTGTCGAGATAATTCTCCGCCCGCACGATCACGTCGATCGCGTCGGCGGCGCGTTCCAAGTCCGTGTCGTTATCGCCCGTCAACTTCGTCCGCAGATGCTCGCTGGCCAGTCGCAGGTAAAGGCCGAGGCCCTCGCGCGTTGCCTGGTCCTTGCTGGAGAGCGCATCCCGCTCCAACTGTTTTTCCGCATATGCATCGGCGGACTTTTTGAACCAACCCCACAGGTCGTCGACCCGCCGGCCGGCGAACAGCGTGTCGAACATGCCGACCAGTTCCCGCGCGCGTGGAACGACGCCGTCGGTGATCCACTGCAACGCCTGACCGATGCTACCGCGCGCGAAGACCGCGGCGTCGCGCGCGTCGGCGTCGGCAATGCCGCGCTGCTTCAGCTGGGCCGTCACCACGTCGTCGGGCAACAGGCCAAACCGCACCAGTTGGCAACGGCTGCGAATCGTCTGCAATAGTGAGTCCGGTTGATCGGTCAGCAGCACGATCAGCGTCCGGCCGGCCGGTTCTTCCAGCGTCTTCAGCATCGCATTCTGGGCCGGCGCCTGCATCAGCTCGGCCTGTTCGACGATGAAGACCTTCCCGCGGCCCATCACCGACTTGCGCCCGGCCTTCTCGACCAGTTCTGGTCGAATCACGTCGATCGACAGCGTGGTGCCCTTGCTCTTGCCGGTCTTGTCGTGATAGCGGATGAGTTCTTTGAAGATGACGTGAAAGTCCGGATGCGACGACGCCGCCATGCCACGGCAGCTTTCGCATTGGCCACAGGGTTGGTCGCCTTGTGGTCGTTCGCAGAGGAAGACCGTCGCCAGCGCCCGGGCAGTCGTGCCCTTTCCAACCCCAATCGGCCCACCAAAGATGAACCCGTGCGGCAATCGATCGGCGAGCACCGCCTTGCGCAGCGTGCTGACCGCGCGGTCCTGGCCGAGGATGGCGTCGAAGGTGGTCATGCTTCTCTCTGGTCCCTCTCCCGGTACTCCGGGAGAGGCTAGGTGAGGGTGATTTGTGTTTTCAAAGTGGTCAGCAGTTCGAAATCACCCTCACCCTAACCCTCTCCCGGCGTACCGGGAGAGGGAATCGTATTCATCACCGCCCGCACCACGTCTTCATGCACCGCCTGCTTCTCGCGGTCGGCGCGCACCACGCGATACGTCAGCGGATCGGCGGCGGCCTGGGCGAGATAGTTGGCCCGCACGCGCTCGTGATAATCCATCGGCCGGCGCTCGATGCGGTCCTTGGCGACGAGGTCGGTGGCGTCCTTGAACAGCAGCTTGGGTTGGACGCGCTCCATGCTCGCCTCAGCCGACATGTCGAGCAAAACCGTTAAGTCCGGCCAGCGCCCACCCACCGCAATGTCGCCCACGGCGCGAATCTCGGTTGCCGTCAGACCGTCGCCGCCCAGTTGGTAGGCAAGCGTGCTGCTGATGAAGCGGTCGCTGAGGACCACCATGCCGTCGTCGAGCGCCGGGCGGATCGTCTGGGCCATCATTTGAGCGCGCGCGGCCATGTAGAGCAGCATCTCGCAGCGCATGCGCATTTCGTCGTGGTCGGGGTTCAGCAGGATCGCGCGGATCTGCTCGCCGATGCGCGTGGTGCCGGGGTCGCGCACGAGCATGACGCGCAGGCCGTCGGCCTCCAGCTGGCGGCGCAGCAGTTCGGCCTGCGTGCTCTTGCCGCAGCCCTCGGTGCCGTCGAAGACGATGAACTTGCCGTGCAGGTCGGTCATGTGCCAGGGGACATGGTAACGGCACCGGCAGGAATTTCACGGGGGCCGGATGAGGCGTTCGACATCTCGTGCATTGGTCGCGCCCGCTGGACAGCTGGATCACTCATCACGACGCGGCACGGCGTTCGCGGGCTCGCACGGCAACCGCAGCAGGAGTACCGCACATGCCCCATGACGAAAGTTCCCGCAGGCAGTTCTTGATCGCCTCCAGCGCCGCGCTGCTGACCGCCGGCCTCGCCCGCGCGCAGGCCACGTTGCCGCCTTTGGCGCCACCGGACAAGCAGCCGCCCGATCTGAATGTGCCGAAGCCTGTCGCGAAAATGGCGGGCTGGGCGGTCGTGGGGCTGGGGCAGTTGGCGTTAGGCGAAGTGTTGCCGCAGTTCGCCACATGTAAGCTGTCGCGGCCCACGGCGCTGGTCAGTGGTCATCGGGACAAGGCCGAGCAGGTGGCGGCGACGTACGGCGTGCCGACCGACCACATCTACAACTACCATAACTACAACGAACTGAAGAATGATGCCACGGTTGACGTTGTCTACGTCATTCTGCCCAACCACATGCACGCCGAGTATACAATTCGCGCTCTGGAGGCCGGCAAGCATGTCCTCTGCGAAAAGCCACTGGCGCCCACCGTCGCCGACTGCCAGCGGATGATCGACGCCGCCAAGGCCAATAACCGCAAGCTGATGACTGCCTATCGCCTGCGCTACGAGCCGCACAACATTGCCGCCATCGAACTGGCGCGCAAGGGGGAGTTCGGGAAGATCGTGTTAATCGAAGCGGTGAACGCCCAGTCGACCGAGGCCCCCAACATTCGCCTGTCGAAGGAGACCGCCGGCGGGCCACTTGGTGACGTGGGCATCTACTGCCTGAACGCCTGCCGGTACATCACCGGTGAGGAACCAACGGCCGTGCAAGGCATGCAGCACCAACCGACCGACGACCCCAACTTCCGCGAGGTGCCCGCGACCGTCACCTGGACGATGACGTTCCCCAGCGGCGCGCTGGCCAACTGCTCGTGCAGCTTCAACTCGCACCGCTCGAGCCGTTACCGCGTGCACTTCGAAAAGGGCTGGCTGGAACTGGACCCCGCCTACCCCTACCGCGGGCTGCAGATGGTGGTGTCGGACGAGGAAGGCAACACGAAGCGCAAGATTAACGACATCCCTCAATTCTCGGCCGAGATGGACCACATGTCCGACTGCGTGCTGAACGACAAGCCCGTCCTTACGCCCGGCGAAGAAGGCATGGCGGACATGAAGGTGATCGAGGCGATTAAAGCGTCGATCAAAAGCGGCAAGACGGAGAAGGTTTAAGCATTGCGTTGAAACGCGATCTAACGGCAACGGTCATCCCGAGCGGGGCCTAGAGGCTAGCGGACAGAACCCTGTCGCCTCGCGTGCCCTTGTCATCCTGATGGGAGGCTTGCCGACCTGAGTGATCTCGAACCACAAAATGGTTCTCGGCCTTGGGAGATCCCTCAGGTCGCCAAGGCTCCCATCGGGATGACACGTTTCGCCTGAGTCCGGCAAGGATCCGGCTGTTAAGCGTGCAGGTACGCCTCAGTCCCCCGGCCTTAGCACCTTCACCACCTCCCCCACCGCCCGATTGGCCGACATGATCGCCCCCGCGACCGTGCCGGCCTGGCCGGCGTAGTTCGTCGCTTCGCCGGCATAGAAGATCGTGTCGTCCACAGGCGCGGCAAGCTTCTCGCGGGCGTCCAGGCCGCCCACGGGCACATAGCTGTACGCGCCGCGGGAGAAGGGTCCGACTGCCAGTCGTTGACGATCGCCAATTCGATGCGCGACTCAACTTCATCGCGCGGCAACCCGAGGATCGTCGCGAGCGAATCGATTGACCGGTCGAGGACGAACGCCTCGCCCTTGCCCGACAGTGCCATCGCCGAGTTGCCACCGGCCCAGCCGGTAAGCACGTTGCTGCGCACGGGCAACAGCGTCCACCACGTCGGCACCGCGAGCCCGCGCGAGTGCAGGAACGCGGTATCGGCCAGCGTGCCCTTTCCGGGCAGCGATGGCGGCGACCGCGTTTCCCAAAACGGCTCGCGAAAGCGCAACAGCACTTTTACGACCGGCCCGGCGGCCAGTCGGGCAGCGGCGTCGTGCTTCTGGGGCAACGGTGGGTGAAACGTCACCGCGCCCCGCTCGCCCGCGGGCGCCTGCAACACCCCCAGCGGCAGCGTGACCAGCAGCGCCTTAGCGCGAAACGTCTGCGTGAGCATTCCTTGGGCCGAGATCGTCTCCACCGTCACGCCGTCCCGCTTCCAGTTCACCGCCGTCGCGACGGTGCCGAGGTGGATCGCGGCGAAAGCGGGATCGATGCCGGCGCGCAGGAACTCGGGGATCGCGTCGTAGCCACCCATTAAGCGGAAGTTGCGCCCCTCGTCGATCTGCGCGTCGCCGCTCTGCTCCTCCAGCACCGACTGAACGCTGATGTGGTTCACGTCGGCGGCGTCGAAGCCCTCGACGAACGACATCGCCAGATCGCGGCTGGCCCGGTCGATCTTGCTGCCGGCGGCCTTGATGGCGTCGGCGAAGGAGATGTCCTTGCGCACGCGCTTAATCGCGCTCATCGCCTTTTCGATGCCGGCCCAGAAGTCGACCGGCTGCAGCGTGCCGTCCTTCAACAGCAGTCGCGATTCGGCCGCGTCGACCACCGCCAGGCCCGCGGCGCGGACGAGGTCGAACGTCTCCGGTGGGCGGCCATGGATGAACTCGGCGCCCAGTTCCAACGGCGTGGCCGTCTGCGTTTCGTGCCGCGTGTGAATACGGCCACCGATTCGATCCCGCGCCTCGATCAACGTCACGCGCACCCCACGGCCCGACAACGTCCGCGCCGCGGATAAGCCGGCGACGCCGGCGCCCAAGATGATCAGATCGCTGTCGGCCATGCGACCGTTGTACCCGACGGTCGCATGGCCGAGGACGGATGAACTGGCAGGTCGGAGGAGAGCGTGACCCTATACAACGACGTTGTTCCGTTCACGGCGCACTACACGCCAGCCGATCTTCCCCCTACTATTCCACGCGTGCCCGACTCGCCCCGCTATCTCACGCCGTACGTGAACGCCGCCCGCCGGCATGGGGGTGGGTTTGAATCGCTGTTGTGGGCCAGCCAGCAGACGCAGGCGGCCAGGTTCGGCGCGCTGGTGCAGTTGGCATCGCCGAAGGGCCAGAGCGTGCTGGACGTGGGGTGTGGCCGGGCGGATTTTCTCGACTACTGCATCGCCACCGGCGTGCCACCGGCCGACTACGTCGGCATCGAGGCCGTGCCCGCGCTCGCCGATGCTGCCGAGGCCAAGCGGTTGGCGAACGTGACGATCAAGCGCGCCGACTTCGTGCAGCACCCGCTTTCGATGTTCGTTGCGGCCGACGTGATCGTGTTCAGCGGGTCGCTGAACACGCTTGACCCCACCTCGTTTTACGCGACGATTCGCCGGGCGTTCGACGCCACCGCCAGTGTGCTCGCGTTCAACTTCCTCTGCTCGCCGGGGTTGGCCGCTGCGGAGTTTCTGCACTGGCACCGCGTGACCGACGTGCTAACGTTCGCGCGGTCGCTGTCGGACGACGTGACAAGCTTAACGGACTACTTGGACGGCGACGCGACCGTCGCAATGCGCAAACCATGACCACCGGCCGAATCGACATCCACTCGCACCTGCTGCCCAACCTGGACGACGGTTGCCAGAGCCTCGAGGAATCGCTTGCGTGCGCCCGCGCGATGGTGGCGGCCGGTTACACGCATTCGTTCTGCACGCCGCACGTCTGGACGAGTCTGCCGAACAACAACGTTTCCAAGATTCCGATCGCGATGCGCAACCTGCAGCTTGCGCTCGACGATGCCGTCATTCCGCTGAAGCTGCTGCCCGGCGGCGAGAACAACTTCACCGAGCTGCAGGGCCTGTGGGAGGCCGACCTGGTCACCTACAACATGGCCGGGCATTACGTGCTGGCCGACATCTGGGTCGAGGCGATGCCGAGCTACTTCTACGAGCAGGTGAAGCGCCTGCAGGACCGCGGGCTGACGGTGGTGCTGGCCCACCCCGAGCGCATGCGTGCCGTGCAGGAGCGCCCTGATCTGGCGGATGAATTCGCCGACCTCGGCCTGCTGCTGCAGGGCAACCTGCAATGCTTCGGCGACCCGCCACACGCGCTGACGCGCCAGGTGGCCGAGCTGTACCTCAGCGAGGGACGTTACACGTTTTTGGGTAGCGACCTGCACAATCTTAAGTCGCTGCCAATTCGTCTAAATGGGTTGAAGAACGCGATCTCGCTGGTTGGGAATGAAGTGGTCGATCAGTTGACCATCACCAATCCGCAGCGGTTGATTCACGGGATAAGCTGAGCCCCACGCCAGCAGGCACGTACCGTCGTCCCGAGAGGGTGTTAAAGAACGCGCTCGCGTTCGCCTTTCACGTGGCATGGGCGTCTCGCCCATGCCTGTGGACTGGAACGGGAAATGCCATTTGCTGGCGATTGCGCTGACCACGCCGCAGGCTCTAATCGTATCTACCGGCCTCACGACACGCATGGGCGAGACGCCCATGCCACGGTCGGAGCGGACGCAGCGTTGTTCTTCGATACCTTCTGAGGTACTCCGAAGGATGACGAGCGCGGGGGATCGCGTCACTTAGAGACCCGGTCGATTAACCGTAACGCAGCTCGTTCATCGGGCGTTGCCCGTCGGTGCCGCGGCCGTAGAGGCCGAGGCGTTGGGCGGCCAGCAAGGTGAGGTAAAGCGGGTTCAGGTACAGGTAACGGCGCCACAGGCGCTTGGGTTCCTGGATCAGGCGGAAGAGCCATTCCAAGCCGCGCTTCTGCCACGCCGGGGGCGCTTGCGGAAGCAAACCGGCGTGGAACGCGAAAGCGGCGCCGACGGCCAGTTGGGGCATCTTCAGCAGCGGCTTCATCTCGAACGCGAAGATCTCCTGCCGTGGGCAGCCTAAGCCCACGAACGTGAGCTTCGCGCCGCTGGCGTTGATCTCCGCAGCGGCGGCGTCACGTTCCTCGGGGGACAGTTGGCGGAACGCGCTGTATCGCGTGCCGGCGAACTGCAGCGTCGGGAACTTGTCCAGCAGGTTCTTCTTCAGCAAATCGATCATCTGCTGCGTGCCGCCATACAGGAAGATCGGCAGCCCATCCTGCGCGGCCCGCTCGCAGACCTTCAGCATCAGGTTGGGCCCGTAGACCCGGTCGGTCAGTTCCGCCTTGTGCAGGAAGTTCATCGCCCAGCGGACCGGCATGCCGTCGGGACAGAGCAGGTCGAAGTCGTTCAGGCGGTACTTGTGTTCCTTGTCCAGCACGCCGGTCATCACGCCGTGCACCGCCATCGCGGAGATGGTCATGGCGCGACCCTCCTTGGCGGCGGCCGCAATGCGCTCGACGGCGCCCTCGTAATCGACGGCGTCGATCTTCACACCCAGAATGCTGTGCTTCCCTTTGTCGATCATGGCGGTACGGCTCGCTAGCGGTCAGGTCCCCTGCTCATCCGTCAACGTCCTTACAACCGGACGCTGGACGCACCCATCGCTTGTGGCCTGGCAGCACGATGCTCGGTCGTCTGTCAGGTCGTAAGCGGCTTTGCGGTTAGTTCGTTCGTTAGTGTGCGCCGGCGGGCTGCATCCAACGCTCGACGTTCATCTCGTAGATCTGCGTGATGATGTCATTGACGTTGTATCGCAGCTTCCAGTTCGGGTAATGCGTCTGGAATTTCGTCAGATCGCTGACGTACCAGATGTGGTCGCCGGTGCGGTTGGCTTCCTTGTACTCCCACTGCATCGGGGTGCCGGTGACCTTCTCGGAGATCTCGATCGCCTCCAGCATCGAGCAGTTGCTGAACCGCCCACCACCGATGTTGTAGACCTCGGCGACGCGCGGGGCGCGGAAGAAGGCGTCGAACGCGGCGATGAGGTCGCCGGCGTGGATGTTGTCGCGGACCTGCTTGCCCTTGTAGCCGAAGACGCTGTACGGCGTGCTGGTCGCGTTGCACTTGACCAGGTAGGCCAGGAACCCGTGCAGCTTCGTGCCGCTGTGGTTCGGGCCCGTGAGGCAGCCACCGCGGAAGATCGCGGTCTTCATGCCGAAGTAGCGGCCGTACTCCTGCACCAGCACGTCGGCGGCGACCTTGCTGGCGCCGAAGAGGCTGTGCGTGCTCTGGTCGATCGACATGCTCTCGGGAATGCCTCCCACCCAGGCGTGCGACGGGTCGATCTCCCAGCGCTTCTCCTGCTCGATCAGCGGCAGGTAGTTCGGCGTGTCGCCGTAGACCTTGTTGGTGCTGGTGAAGATGAAGACGGCGTCGGGGGCAAACCGGCGGGCGGCCTCCAGCATGTTGTGCGTGCCGACGGCGTTCACGCCGAAGTCGGTGTTCGGTTCCTTCGCGGCCCAGTCGTGAGACGGTTGGGCGGCGGTGTGGACGATCAGCTTGATGCTGCTGCCGTACTTCTGAAAGATCGCGTCGATCGCGGCACCGTCGCGGATGTCGGCCTCGACGTGCGTGTAGTTCTTGCCCAACTCCTCTTCCAACCGGCCACGCTGCCACTTGGTGGATGCTTCGGCCCCGAAGAACTTCGAGCGCATGTCGTTGTCCACGCCAATGACGTGGAGGCCCTGTGTCGCAAAATAACGGCTGGCTTCGGATCCGATCAAACCTGCGGAACCAGTGATGATGGCTACGGACATTATGCGATTTCCAATGTTAAAGTCAGACAATCAGCCCCTGCAGGCGCGGTCACACCACAGGATAGCTATGACATACGCTACGGCTAAATTCAAGCGAGGGTTTAGCGCGCTCAGCAGTAAATCTCGAATGCGATCGGGTATTGAATGAGGTCCGGACGGACCAAATGCAGCTTCCGCAGCCGGACCTCAGGACGCAGCCCGGGTGAGGCGGCAACCGTATCGTCATTGGCTACCGACATTTGCGTAGATGAGGTCGCCACGGGTGCCATGCAGAGCAGGGCCACGAGCAGGGCCGAACGAAAAATTTTGCACCCACGAGACATCGGCGGCCTTCCCACAAAAAGAAGCGCGGTGTGCGATTGCCGGTGGTTCAGTCACGGCGCCCGCATTTCATCTAAAGTACCGCGTGTCAAACAATCCGCCAACGGAAAATCGGACACCCGGTTCAAGGTACCGGCGACTTGAGTGAAAATGGGCAGGTCAGGCCGATTCGGACTCGGCGTTGTTCATTTCCTGGGTGGTCTCAGCGGCCTCGTTGGCGGCGGTGTGCGCCGCCATGGTCGCCGTCAGGCTGTGCAGCAGCAAAGGTTTGATCATGGTGAATGCGCTGCCAAGCACGGTCGTCAGGATGGACGCCATCTTGCCGTGTCCCGCCGCGTGACCGTTCCCGTCCGCGTAGGCCGCCGTGGTGGCGTGCGGGGGCACCGGGTGCAGCGCCCGCTCGATCTCCGCCAGTCGTTTGAGGGCGGCGTCGCGCTTGTTGGGCGTGATGACCGCGCCCGTCGCGAACCCCGCGACCGCGCCGGCGGCGACGGTGGCCCAAGGGTGGTCCTTGGCGACCGCGTGCACGTTCAGGCCCTTCATCAGCCGTTGCCGTGCCTCGTCCAGCGTCTTGCCCATGGCCTTTGAGGCGTCGTCAGCCTGACGCTGCAGGTACTGCGCCTCGGTCGTGGTTCCCGGCTTGTCGGTGTTCGATGATTCAGCCATTGATGTGCTCCGGTTGGACGCCATCCGGTTGATGGGCGCGCTCGGCGGCAGTGTGACCGAAGTTCATGTGCTGCCGGCGATGCATCGCCTCGTACTTACGCTCCGTCTGCTCGCGCGACCGCTTGGCCATCATACGCATGAGCAGCAGGACCCCGCCCACCAGCGCCCCGATGAACAGCAGCCCGACCAGCAGGTTTGCCAGCCAGAACATCCCGCCGAACAACGCGCCCAATGCCCCGGCGATGCCGACCATGAGCAGCACGGTCGCCGTGATGGTCGCCGTCAGCCCAACGAAGGCCGCGACCACGCCCAGCACGGCGTACAGCGCCAGGTTGCGCGCCGACGACTTGAAGCCGTCCGTCTTCGCCGAGATGTACTGCACGAGGTACGCCTGCGCCTCCTTCAGGTTGTCGAAGGCGGACTTGACCGAGTCGGTCGTGGCACCGGTGGCCGGCTCGGGCTCAGTCGAAAAGCGAGGTGGGGTTTCGATCGGCATGTGTGGTCCCTCGTGATACCTCGCAAGAGTGCGCGCACGTCGACTTCTTGCGGCGATGGCCCCGCTTGCGAATCGGCTGCGGGTCGATGCGCTCGTGGGCCCGAGGCGGTGGTTCGTAAATGCACGGGCATGCCCGCGCGCCGGGGCGGTCATGGTGAACCGCCCCGTGCTGCGCGAGCCGCTTTGCGTGCGCGGCGCCCGTGTCGTGGACGCGCGCCGGTTAGCGCTTCCAGATCATGCCGAGCAGCAGCCCGGCGCCGGCGGCCATCAGGACGGCCTTCAGGGGTTGTTCCTGGATGTACTTCTCGACGCCCTGCTCCCAGTCGGTGGCCCGTTGACGGCCATCGTTGTAGTACTGCGTCGCCTGGTCGCGCAGCTCGCTGTAGCGCTGCGTGGCGGCCTCGCGGGCCTGGCCACCCAGATCGCGAATGTTCTGTCCCACTTGCGACGCGGCGTCCTTGATCTCGGCGACCTTCTGACTCGGATCTCCACTGCCTTCGTTCATGCTTGACATGACGTTCTCCTTTCGAGGTTGAGCTTCCTTACGCTTCATCTTCTATAGAGCATGCTCTTGCATGACGCAGCGCCGAAAATCGAGATTGTCGACGAAGCGATCTCACCTTGTCAGCTTCAACAGGATCATCTACCATAAGCCCTAACATCGATGCATTTCAGGCCATTCATGGCGTGCGTCACGTCACAGCCGGCCGATCGAAGAAAAACTTGGAGGTATCGCCGTGGGCATTCGCGAAAAGCTCAATGAGAATCCAGCCATCACCACCGGTGCCACGATCGGCATCATCGTGATCGCCTTGATCTTCATTGGTTACCAACTGTTCAGCAGCGATTCCGCTGCCATCCAGACGACCGGTTACTACACCACCGACGACAGCTCGCCCGAGGCGGCGCTGGCGGCGATGTTCAGCGATGACATCAACAAGCTGCCCCCCTTCGACAAGGACGGCAAGCCCGCCTACCGCGCGTTCGTCTACAGCTGCGACGGTGGCAGCACCAAGTGGATCGCCTACCTCCAGCGCTACACGAAGGAGGCCCAGGCGAAGCTCGAGGCCGCCCGCGCTAAGCCCGAGGGGGAACAAGGGGAACCGGGCATGATCGAAATGCTGCACATGACCGGCGTCGAAGTGAAGCGCCCCGGCACTGGCACCTGGGTGAACCAGAGCAACTTCGAAAAGTCGCGCGACGTCACCGACATCAAGTGCCCCGACGGCACGCTCGACAACATCGAAGCGGTCATGCCGTAAAAGCGATCACGTCGTTATCGAGTTCTCAGCACAACGGAAATGGCCCGGACCCCCGCAAAGGTCCGGGCCGTTTCGTTTGTCTTTCGACGCCGAGCGCGTCACCTCATGCGACACCCGAAAACCCGTTTAGCCGCGAGCTTGCCCGCGATCGGTTTCGAGGAACAGACCAGTCGCGCGGGCAAGCCCGCGGCTAAACGGGGGGAACGCGTTTACCAATACTTCCAATCCTGCGTCACCAGCACGTAGGCGCCCAGCAGGAAGTTCGTGACGCCGTGCGCGATGATGCAGGCGCCGAGGCTGCGCGTCGACAGCAGCAGCCCGCCGATCAGCAGCGCCCATACGATCGACGTGACCCACATCTGCATGTGGACGCTGGCGAACAGCAGCGCGACGATCACGAACGCGTTGCGGTCCCACTCGCCGACGCGGGCGAGCTTGAAGTCGTTGGGCGCGATGAGGCTGCGCCAGAGGAAGTCGCGCCAGAACAGTTCCTCCATCACCGGCACGACCAGCGTCGGCCCCATCCACCGCACAGCGACGAACGCGGCCAGCAGCCAGGGGGACTCGATTTCGACGAACGGGTTGAACGGCTCACTGGTGGCCCGCGGGTAGTTCGGCCACACGCTCAGCAGGAGCTCTTCTGTGCCGATCCACTGCACGACGCCGACCACGCCCACCAGCACGCCGGTCCAGAAGTAGTCCCAGCTGATCTTCGTGTAGTGCGACCACAGCAGGTACAGCAGCACCGCAGCCACCAGCGTCTTTATGGTGTAAGCGATGGGGAACAGATCGGGAAACTGCCCGCCGAGCCAAGTGAGCGCGAGGAACGCGCCCATCGGCAGGACGTACGCGGCATCGTCGCGCACGTTGCGAAAGAACCCGCCGGGCCGGGACGGAGCGGATGTCGTTTGAGCGGTATCCAAGGGTGGGCAGAGCGTAGCCGGTCCGACCGCAAAAATCGAACGTCAACTGCCACCCTGCCTGCCCCTTCGCGGTTCGCTGCGCTTTACCGCCCCACGTCGAACCGAGACGGCACCTTGCCGCGTTCGATGCGGTCGTCGAAGCCTGGGTTCTCCAGCGCCTTCAACCGGCCAGTATTCTCCGACGTCGGTGGCACCGTTCGCAGGATCACGCGCGGCGGGTAAAAGCCGCCCCACCACGGTGTGCGAACTGGGACGTACCGGTACTCGGGATACTCCAACCGCGGGTCGGCGAACAAATCGTAGTTGCGGTCGACCACCAGGTAATCAGTTGGCCGAATGTTCTGCGACGCGTTGGGGTTCAACGGGTCGTCGACGGCCAGCTCTTCATCGAAACCGTCGACGAACAATTCATTCGACCGCACGTCGGCGCGCGGTTCGGGCCATTGCGGTTGATCAACAACGACCGGTGGTGGTGGCACGACCACGGCGTTGGCAAGCAACGGGACGAGGATGGACGTTAGGCAAACTGACGTGATCATCGAATCTCCCTTTGCTGTCTCCAGCGTTGAACTCCTGTTCGTACACCGGGCAAGGCGTACGCTACTGCGCCGCGCCCCGCCATGCCTGCGGGTGATCGTCCCGCACCAGATAATCCAGTTCCGCCGCCGCGGCGTTGCTCTCGACCTGCGCGACGTTCTTGCAACCGGGAATCACACTGCTGACGGCCGGGTGTTGCAGGCACCACGCCAGCGCCCATTGCGCCATCGGCACGCCGGCCGGCACCTCGGTGCGGCTGATCTCCTCGACCTGCTGTAGCTTCTCGTCCTGGTCGCGATCCTTCCATCGGCTGCGCACGTCGCTCTCGTCGAACGTGGCGCCCGGCTTGTACTTGCCACTGAGGAACCCACTGGCCAACGGCACGCGCGCCAGCACGCCCAGGTTCTGTTCGATGCACGACGCGAACGTGCGTTCCTCCGGCTTTCGGTCGAGCCGGTTGTAGATGAGCTGAATCACGCTCACGCCCACTGCCGTCGCGTTGCCCACCTGGTGCATGTTGTCGTTGCTGCCGACGCTGTTGCCGACGAAGCGGACCTTCCCGTCCTTCACCAACTTCGCCAGCACGTCGCGCACGGCTTGATCGTCGGCCTCCGTGTCGCGCACGCTGTGGTATTGCAGCAGATCGACGTAATCGGTCCGCAGCGCCTTCAGCGATCCTTCCAGTTGCTTCACGACATCGTCGGCGGATCGCTCGTCGGTGCGGGTGAAGGCCTTGTGGAACTTGTGCCCAAACTTGGTCGCGATGAACCAGTCGCCGCGATCCTGCTGCACCGCTGCGCCGACGAGCGCCTCGGACGTGTGGTCACCGTAACACTCGGCCGTGTCGACCAGGTTGATGCCCAGTTCCTTCCCGCGCCGGAACATCGCATCCACTTCCGTCTGTTCGAACGTCTTGCCCCACTCGCCACCGAACTGCCACGTGCCAATGCCGACGACGGACACCTTCTGATTCGTCTTGCCAAGCGTGCGATATTTCATGCTCGGATTGTAGCGGCGTCGACCGCGAGCGGACCACGATCGTTTCGCCCGAATTAGCGAGAAAAGAACGCGAAGAAGCTCGGGCGTTGGTAGCGCAACACCGTGGAACGCCAGATCTGCAGCCGTGCGACCGGGCGGCGGTTTGGGTAAGGCAAAACGCGAATCCGTGCACCATTTTGCACCATTGTGCACCATCGGGTGAGGGTGAGAGAGTCCACCATGTCCGGCGCGTCGGCTATTCAGTTGTCAAAGAGCACGCTATCCATTTCTACGCTCGCGCTGCGCGATTGAGGGGGATCCGGCGCAACGCGCTTTGTTTTCCTTCGCGTCCTGCTTCGCGCCTTCGCGTCTTCGCGTCTCTTCGTTCTTGAACAGATTCGCAGAGAGACAGACAAGAATGTCCGTCCCACCGGCAGAGAAAAAGACAGAAGAGACACAGGCAAGAATGCCTGTGCCACAGAAGACAAAGAGAGAATACGGGGGGACGGGGGGGAAAGACAGGCAGGAATGCCTGTCCTACAGAAGAGCGGCACGCCGATTGCCGGGGGCTACTTCTCCTTGCCGTTAAAAACTTCGTCGACGGTCGTGGTGACCGTGTTCAACGCGGCGTTGCTCACCTTGGGATCCTGCACGGTGCCGCGGACCTCGATCTTGAACAGTTCCTGCTGGGCGTTGCGCCACAGGTCGGACAGGAACGGGATCTTGGGGGCGTTGGGGTTGTCGGTGCGGAAGGTCATCGCGACCTTCTTCGTCTCGAAGTCCAGGTGGCCTTCGCCTTCCATCAGCACCGTGTTGGAGCGAAGCGCGACGTGCTCGAAGTTGATGCGCTGGCCTTCCACGTTGTACCGGGCGGTCGCCTCGGTCACCGGCGTGTTCACGGGCAACGCGAGGTTGGTGATCTGCAGCAAACCGACCACCAGCGGCAGGTTGTACATGTCCTTGCCCGTCACCAGCACGTCACCGCGCCCGCGGCGGCTGGCGGCGTTGTCGAACTCGCCTTCCAGGCCCAAACTGGCGCTGAGGCGGCCCTTCAGGTCGTCGAAGCCCTCCATCGCGATGGTGGCGGCGTCGGCGTCGCGCAGGATCATGTCCAGCGTGAACCGCTCGGGCTCGCCCGGCCGGGCGATCAGCAGCACGTCGCCCACCAGGTTGCCGCCGGCCAGTTCGCCGCTGATCTTCGACAGGCGCGTCTCGTGCGAGCCGGCGGGCCGGTCGATCGTGGCGTACACGTTGCGCACCGGGCGCTCGGCCAGCAACAGCTTGTCGAATTGAATCGTGCCGCGGATGCTCTTCAGCTTGCCGTCGGTCACGATCGCCTGCCCGCTCACGTCGCCGAACACGTCCGTCAATGGCACGCCCACGTTCACGTTCGCGCCGGCCAGCGAGATGCGCCCCGACAGGTCGATGTTGCCCTTGCCAGGATCGGTCGACCCCTTCGGCGCCGTGTGCAGGAACCGCGGCACGTACCAACCGATGCGGCCGCTCAGTTCCATCGATCGCAACGAATCGGCCAGCGCCATTGGCATCGCGCCGATCAGTTCCTCGTCGGCCAGCACGTTGCGGGCAAACAGGGTCAGGTCCCACACGTCGTGGTCGGCGACCGTCTGCGTGCTGCCCCACACGCTCAGCGTGCCCTCGCCGTGCCGGCCGGTGACCTGGTGCAGCGTGGTCTTGCCATTGTCGATAACGACGCGCCCGGTGACGTGGTCGAGCGCGTACGGGAACGCCCGCGGGTAGATCGACAGGCTCCGCGGCCGCAGCACGATCTTCGGCATCGTGTCCGACCGCTTGGCCGCGATGCTGTTGGCCACCGACGCCTTGCCGGCCGCGTCGCCAACCGGCGCCACGGTGGCGACCTGCTCACGGTCATCGGAGCCGCCGAGCGGGCCATTCAGGATGATGTCGACGTCGAGCGTGCCCTTCGGTCGCACCTGGTCCCACGCCTTCCTGGCAGCGTCGGGCACCAGCGCGTACAGCGGCGCGTCGAGCGTCAGGTTCTTTGCCGACACCGTGAGGTCGGCGCGCGACGTGCCGTTGATGAAGTCGATCGCCCCGTTGGCCGACACGGTGGCACCGGCGCGCTCGCCGGTGACCTTCGCCAGTTCGATGCGGTTCGGCTGGAGCTTGATCTGCCCGCCGACCGAGCCGATCACGAACGAGCCCACCTTCGGCCAAACCGTGCCGTTGCGCATCGTGGCGGTCAGATCGTAATCAACTGCGTCGGCGAGTGTGCTGGCAAGGCTTGATGCGGCTTCCTCTCTCGGGCGGCTGCTCACGGTTCCTGACACGTCCAGCCGGCCGGCGATGCCCATCTCGGTGATCCACTTGCGGTTCGACTCGGGCAGCGCCATCAGCAGGTCGCGGTCGATCGGCAGGTTGTCGGCCTTCACCACCAGTTCGGTGACCGTCGTCGAGCGTTCCGGCTCGCGCGGGCGCGGCATGCCGGGCAACTCGCGCGGCGACGGCGCCCAGCTGACGCGCCCGTCGACGCGCAGCGACGCGTCGTTGCGCTGCATGTTCGCGTTGATGATCTGCACCTGGTTCTGCCCGATCTTCAGCTCCATCGCGAGGTCTTCGAGCGGGTACGGAAACGCCGCCATCTTCGCGGTGGCGCTCTCGACCTTCACGTGCGTGAACAGCAACCACGGCTGGTTGGGGCCGATCGCGCGGTTCACGTCGCAGGTGAAGCTGCCTCGCAGCTTGGGCAGTTCGCCCTGTCCATCGGCGTCGAAGAGCTTGAACGTGCGTTGCACGTCGGCGGGGAACGCCTCGGTGAGCGCGGCCTCGCTGTAGACCTTGTCGCTGGCGATGCGGATCGCCACGCCGGCATCGTTGCCCAGGGGGCCCATCAGGCCGCTGACGTTCACGACCGTTTCGGCGTTGGGCCCGTTGGGCAGGCCGTAGCCGCTCAGCGATAGCTCGAGGCGCTCGGGCGCCTCCGCGTCTGCGGGCTTGAACGCGATCTGGCCGGTGGCCTTGCGCACGGGATACGGAAAGCGAAGGAAGGTGAAGTTGCCATCGAGCACGTCGATCGCGCCGTCAATGTTGATGTTGGCGCCCGGCGTGGGCCGGCCGATGGTGACGGCGAGCGTGCAGGAGCCCTGGGGGCGCAACTGGTCGTAAATCTCGCGCACGGCGCGCGGCAGCGCGTTGGTGTAACGGGGCGCGGCCGGCAGCGTGAGCGGCTTCTGGCCCGACGTGATGCGCAGCTTTGCCGTCGGCTCGGCAGCGCCGTCGCGACCGGGGTAGCCGTCGATCTTGCCGTCGATGTGGATGCGGTTGCCCTCGACGTCTCCCTGCACGCCCGTGACGGCGATGCCGCTCTCGGTAAACGTGAAGACGCCGGCCATGTTCTCCAGCCGCAACGGCCCCGAACGGAACTGCGCGTCGATCGCCTCCAGCTCGCCTGACTTCGCGTAACCCGCGGCCGCGTAGACGGCGGCCATCGTGTCGAGCGTGTCGCGCACCGATGCCACGCGCCGCGACTCGTCGCTGCCCTGCAGCTCGCCGGGCGGCACGGTGAGCGTGACGCCCTGCAGTTCGGTGTTCACGGTGAAGCGCGCGTCCGAGTCGCCGCGCGGCAGCACGTAGGACAATTCGGTGATGTCCAGCTTGCCGGCCAGCTCGTGGCGTTCCCACCATTGCCGCACCGCGGTCGGCAGCATCAGGCGCAGGTCGCTATCAAGTTCGAAGTTGCGCAGCTGCGCGGTGACGCGCCCCACCGCGGGGTAAATGAGCCCCTCGATGTACGGGCCCATCCTGTCGCTCATGCCGCGGCTCTGCAGCGAGAAGCCGTAGCGGTCGGACCCGGGCGAGGCCGTGAACTGCCCCTCGAGCGCCAGGGTGCCGAACGACGTGGTGCCGTCGGGGTGCTGTTCGGTGTAGTCGATGCGGGCGTCACGCAGGCTGATCTCGGGCAACACCATCGGCCGCCGGGGGACCTTGGGAGCGGGCGGGCCACCGTCACCGTCGCCTTGTCCATCGGCGTCGTCGCGGACCACCTTGCGGTACGAGCGGATGAGCGAGTCGACGTCCTGCGTCAGCTGCACGTGCGGGCGTCGCACGATGATCTGCGTCGCCTCGATTCGCCCCGCCAGCAGTTGCCGCAGGCTGTAGCGCACCACGAACGTGTCGGCCGAGAAGATCGGGGGCTGGTCGAGGCGTTCACCGGCCAGGTGCACCTGCACGTCGTCGAGGCGCAGGCCCTCGAACATGCTGAGCGTCGCCCGGCGCACCTGCACGGGCCCGCCGAGCAATTGCGACAGGTACCGCTCGGCCATCGCGCGCACGCGGTTGGAATTGGTGACGTAGGCGTAGGTGCCGATGGACCCTGCCAGCAGCAACAGCAGCATGAACATGCACCGGCGCCGCCGCTTGCTGGTGCGCGGACGCATCGGGTGCCCCGCGCGCCAGAAGCGATCGAAGGCGATGATGTCCGGCGGAACGCTGCGCGACATAAGGAAAGGTGGAAGGCGGGAAGTAGTGATTCCGGTCCCTCTCCCGCATGCGCCGGGAGAGGTTAGGTGAGGGTGATTTTGTGCTGCTAAGAACCGTCAGCAGTTCGAAATCACCCTCACCCAGCCTCTCCCGGCGCATGCGGGAGAGGGTCCAGAGTTCCACCCTGCCACTCGGTTTATACGCCCGCCCCGACCGCTTCGTTCACGTGATTGACGGCGTTGCGGAAGATCGCCAGACCGGCCCCTTCCACAGGCAGCGGACGCTGCCGCGTCCAGGCGTAATGCTGCGTAGCGTCGACGTAGCGCTCGGGATGCGGCATCAAGCCAAAGACGAGCCCGGTGCTGTCGCACACGCCAGCGATGTCGTCGACGCTGCCGTTGGGGTTGTTATCGTCGCCGACCGCGGGGGAACCGTCGGGCGTGGCGTAGACAAGGGCGACCTGGTCGTTGTCCCAGAGGGCCTTGCGAACGTTCTCATCGGCCGGCACGAACTTGCCTTCACCGTGGGCGATCGGCAGTTCCAACGGCGACAGGCCGGTCGTCCAGATGCACTTGTTGCCGCGCGGGGCGAGGTGGACCCACTTGTCGGTAAACCGGCCGTTGTCGTTGTGGGCCAGCGTGCAGGTCTGCCCGGTCCGGCCACCAATCGAACCCGGCAGCAGATCGGTCTTCACCAGCACCTGAAAGCCGTTGCAGACGCCGATGATCGGCTTACCGGCCGCCACGAAGTCGAGCAGCACCTCGCGCAGGTGCTGGGCGATCTGGTTGGCCAAGATCCGCCCCGCCGCGATGTCGTCGCCGTAGCTGAAGCCCCCGGGGAACGCGAGTAGCTGATAGTTGTTCAGCAGGTCCTTCTGCTGCATCAGGCGGTTGATGTGGACGAAATCCACGGTCGCGCCCGCCAGCTTCAGGGCATGGGCGGTTTCTCCATCACAGTTGGTACCGGCGGTTCGTAGGATCAGGGCGGCAGGCTTCATGCACCAATAATAGACCGCCCACGAACGATCGCAACCCACCGCCCCACCCTCAACGCAGCGGCGCAGCAGGTCGGCTCCACTGTTACCCCTGCGAACCCCAATGTGGGTGACCGCGGATCGGTCCGCAGGCGCACCAGCGGACCCGACAAGACTTCCGCCTTCACCCCTCACCCAAACGGCAACGTCACCGCCGTCACGCCCGCCCACGCCCCACCATCGCTCGCCACGATCCCATTCCCCGCCCCCGCCGTCAGCGTGACCGCCCCCGGCACCGGCGGCACCGATTGCGTCACCAGCCCAATCCGCACCGTCGCCGGCCCCTCGAGCGTCGCCCCGCCCGTGCCGATCAGCTGGTCCAACATCGCCCCCGGATCGTT
>DASYHQ010000059.1 GCA_035998445.1 Tepidisphaeraceae bacterium
GTGAGCATGCTCAAGCGGAACCTGGGCCCATTCGTCGCCGCCCGAACCGACCGCACCCGCTCGGCCGACGTAATGCTCCGCGTGCTGACCCACAATCTGGCCTTGCTGATGCGCTTACTCAGAGAGCTTTTCTACGGAGCCAATCAAGTCTCTCATTCCAATCCAAAAGCATGGGCGAGACGCCCATGCCACGACAAGGCCCCACGTACGCTACCCTCCCGTTCCCATGCGTCGCGCCAGTTCGCGTTGGTACGCGTTGATCGTCGACCGGCGCGGCGTCAGGTACATGCACTGCCCTTCCTTGCGTCCCTCGATCAGCCCCGCGTTGGTCAGTTCCTTCAGGTGATGGGAAATTGTCGCAGCCGTCAGGTCGAAGTCCTGCCGCAGCGCCTTGCACGACAGCTCGTCCCGCTGCCGGGTGATCTGCTGGAGCATCGCGAAGCGTTGCGGGTCGGCCAGCGCTTTGGAAATCCTGGTGAACTCATCGGTATCCATTGCCATTGATTAGATAGGCATCGAACGGCCTGCAGTCAAATGGCTGAGGTTGATTGCGTCCGCCTTGGGGTCGAACGACTTAGCGGCGGTTCCTACGAACCGGCCGTCGCGCGATCGTCCACGCCCACCCAATCAACGGAAGTTGCAGCGCCACGCGGAGCCAGAGCAGCCAGGGCCAATCCATCCCGCCGAGCGGCACGCGGTGGATGGCCATGTGGATGTTCGCTGGCGAGACGGCGATGAAGAACGCCACCAGCCCCCACGCCGCAGGCCGGCGCAGGCGGCGCGTCATCAAACCGGCAGCGGCCAGCAGTTCGAGGACGCCGGTGACGTGGATGATCAACAGGTGATGCTGCGGCAACAGCCAGGGCGGCATGGCGGGCAGGTAGGCGCGCGGCCAGAGCAAATGGGCGACGCCGGCGATCAGCATCATCGCGGCCAGCACGACCGGGGAGAGCGCTTCCCACCGCGAACGTCTGGGTGGACGGTGGGCAATAGCGGTTGAGGACGACGTGTTCATAGCCCGCGGTACGACTCGCGGCGGTGGGCGACGATGGTCACCTCGACCCGCTCGGCCGCATCGTCCACGTCGTACACCACGCGGTAATCGCCCACGCGGATGCGCCACAGCGTCGCGTGACCGGCGAGCTTCGTGCAGCCGGGTGGGCGGGGGTCGTCGGCCAATGCCAATACGCGCGGTTTGATGCGTGCCAGGATCGAGCGATCGAGCTTACCGAGCGACCGCTCTGCCGTGTTCGAAAAAGCGACGTCGTACGGCATCAGCTATACCCCAAGTTTGCGAAACACCTCGGCTGCGCTCACGCGCCGCCCCGGCTCGGCCAATCGTCGGATCGACTCGGCGACGTCGCCTTCCTCCTGGCTGACGACGCGCTTCGTCGCCCGCGCAGGTTTGGCTGGCCGCTTTGCGGCGGGCTTGGGCTTTGCTGACTTCTTCAAAGCCTGGTACTCGCGGTACTCCTTCTCGGGGATGACGACGAACCGCTGGCCGTTGAGATTCAGCATTGCTGGGGGCATAAGACACCTCGTTGAAGTCAGTATATCGTCCTGCCACGTTCCTCACACGGTTTCCCGTGGGCCCGCACGGTCCAGGTGGATCGCAAGCACCGTTACGTCCGATGGCGTGATGCCGCTGATGCGCAACGCCTGGCCGAGGCTGCGCGGCGTGAAGGTCATCAGCTTCTGCCTCGCCTCGTTGCGCAGGCCGACGACGGCGGTGTAGTCGATCGACGGCGGGATGAGCTTCGTCTCCATCTTCGCGAAGCGTTCCAGCGCGCGATCCTGCCGGGCGATGTAGCCCTCGTATTTCGCCGCGATCTCGATCGCCCGGCCGGCGTCGGGCGTGATGGCGCGCAGCACGTCCGGCAAGCTACCGACGCGCTGCAGGCTGGCCCAGTCGTTCTCCGACCGCCGCAGCCATTCGAAGGCGAGCACGCCTTCAACGCGCGTCGTCTTCATCAGTTCTAACCCCACCTCGATCGCATCACGGCGGGCGGTGAAGCGGGTCCAGCGATCATCATCCACCAGCCCCGCGGCCCGGCCGATCGGCGTGAGGCGCGTATCAGCGTTGTCCGCCCGCAAGTGCAGGCGATGCTCGGCCCGGCTGGTGAACATGCGATACGGTTCGGTCGGCGGCTTGGTGACGAGATCGTCGACCAACACGCCGATGTACGCCTGATCGCGCTTCAGCACGAAATCCGCGACGCCCGTCGCGGCGTAGCGGGCGGCGTTCAAGCCTGCCACCAACCCCTGCGCCGCGGCCTCTTCGTAGCCGCTGGTGCCGTTGATCTGGCCCGCCAAGAACAGGCCGCTGACCTTCTTCGTCTCCAGCGTCGATCGGATCTGCGTCGGCCAGACCATGTCGTATTCGACGGCGTACCCGTGCCGCAGGATCTGGGCGTGGGCCAGCCCGGGAATCAGCCGGACGATCTGTTCCTGCACCTCGGCGGGCAAACTGGTGCTGATGCCGTTGCAGTAGATCTCGTCCGTCTCCAGCCCCTCGGGCTCTAGGAAGATGTGGTGCGACAGCTTATCGGCGAACCGGACCACCTTGTCCTCAATGCTCGGACAGTACCGCGGCCCCGTCGACTGAATCTGCCCGCTGTACATTGGCGCGCGGTGCAGGTTCGCGCGGATGATCTCGTGGACCTGCTCGTTCGTGTTCGTGATCCAACACGGCACCTGCGGCAGCGGCGGGCGCCAGGGCGCACTGCCAGGCTGTCCGTACTCGTTCAAATACGAGAACGGCATCGGCTCGTCGTCGCCGGGCTGCAATTCGAACAACGAGAAGTCGATCGTCTCCTTCTTCAGCCGTGGCGGCGTGCCGGTCTTCAGACGGCCCAGTTCCAGGCCGAGTTTGACCAGCGATGCGCTCAGCCCCTTCGCCGCCGCCTCACCCACGCGGCCGCCTTCGGTCTGGCGTTCGCCGGTGTGCATGAGGGCCCGCAGGAACGTGCCGGTGGTGACGATCGCGGCACGGCAAGGCAGCGCACGGCCGTCGGCGAGTTGCACGCCAGCGACGCGCGTACCCGTGGCATCGGCGAGAATCTCCGCCACTTCCCCTTGCACGATGTCCAGGTTCGGGCACGTAGCCAGCAGCCGTTGGACTTCGATCGCGTACTTGTACTTGTCCGCCTGCGCACGCGGTCCCCAGACGGCCGGGCCCTTGCTGCGGTTCAGCATGCGGAACTGGATGCCGGTGGCGTCGGTCGCCAGGCCCATCAGGCCGCCGAGCGCGTCGATCTCGCGGACCATCTGCCCCTTGGCCAGGCCGCCGATGGCGGGGTTGCAGCTCATCGCGCCGACGCGGTTCGGGTCGAACGTGACGAGCGCGACCGTTGCCCCCGTGCGCGACGCCGCCCACGCGGCCTCCGCGCCGGCGTGGCCGCCACCAATCACCACAATGTCGTACGAACGTGCCATCGATGTTACTGCCCTACTCGGCGTCCTCGCTCAACCGCCGGTGCCGCTCGCGTAATCCTGCCAAGCCCAGCCCTGCGCTCACAGCGGCCGCGACGGTCAGCAGACGCTGCTGCACGACCGGATGGTTGCCGCGGTAGGCCTCCCAGCCGCACGCGCCGGCGATGACGAGGAACGAAAAGGCCAGCCGGGCGATCCAGAAGCGCATGCGCGGCATTCTAGCACGTTCCCGGCGTTTCCGGCGTTCCGCGGGCTCGGCATTTTTGGGACGATGGGCAGCCATCATTGGAGTTGCATTATGCGTATCGCGTCCATCCTTATCGTGCTTTGCCTTACTGCGTCCCTGTCGGCCCAGACGATCTATCGGGATCGCGTGGATCAGCCGCGTGATCAGAGCGACCGGGCCGGTGCGGTCATGCGGGCCCAGCAGAACCAGGCGAAGTCGCAGATGGAGTCGGCCCGGTTGCGCGTGGTCAAAACCTTCGAAGCGTCGGAGGACTGGCAGAAGGCGCAGCAGGAACTGCAACAGGCCCAGGCCGCCTACGACGAGGCCAGCAAGCCCGTCTTGGACGCGCTGAAGGAGAAGCCCGAGTACAAGGAATCCAAGAAGGCCGAGGAAGAGGCCCGCGCCGCGGTGCAGGCGGCCCATAAGGAAGGCGATCCCTCGCCCGCCGAGGTCACCGCCCCCGCGACTGAAGCGCTGGAGGCCGGCAGCGAGGTGACGAAGATGGAGCAGGCCGCGCTCGATGCCGACCCGAAGGTGGCTGAGCTGAAGGCCAAGCGCGACGAGATCGCCGCCCGCCTGCAGGCCCTTCAACAGCAGCGCGACGCCGCCATCCTCGCCGACCCCGAATGGCAGGCCGCCAAGAAGCTTCACGACGAGGCGGCGGTGAACGCGGCGCAGAGCTATTGATGCGGGGACCTCAATCGTGGCATGGGCGTCTCGCCCATGCATGTGGTAAGGCCGAGGGATCTGATCTGCTGGTAACCGTTCTGTCGAAGCGGACCAGCCCCAATAAGATTACTCGTTCTCTCCAAGCGCATGGGCGGAACGCCCATGCCACGGTCAGAGCCCGTTAGGCGCCTCCCCTCGTCTGCGAACGTTCCTTCCGCTAGCATCCTGCTGCGATGGCGAATCCAAGTTTTGACATGACGGGTAGAGTGGCGCTTCTGACCGGCGCGGGGCGTGGCATTGGTCTGGCGATCGCCAAGGCGTTCGCCGCGGCCGGTTGCGCGGTGGCGATTCAGGACGTTGACGCTGCCGTCGCCGACGACGCCGCGGGCCAGATCGAGCGCGCCGGTGGCCGGGCGATCGGTTTGGCCGGTGACGCGACCGATCACGCCTACGCCGCGGTCTGCGTCGCCGAGGTCGAGCGGCAACTCGGCGGGTTGCACGTGCTGGTGAACAACGCCGCCATTCAGGACCGCGTGGACTGGCTCGAGCAACCGCCGACCGACCTTGTGAAGATTCTGTCGGCCAACGTCGTCGCGCCGATCATGTTCTGCCGGGCGGCCGTGCCGATCTTCCTGAAGCAGCACTGGGGCCGCATCGTCAACATCGGGTCCATCCAGGGACGCGGCGGCAACCTTGGCATGCTCCCCTACTCGCTCAGCAAGGCGACGATCCCGAAGCTCACCAAGGCCCTCGCCCGCGAGTACGGCCGCGAGGGCATCACCGTCAACTGCATTGCGCCCGGCTGGATCGCCAGCACCTTCCGCAACCGCAACGACTTCGCCAACGACGAGGAAAAGGGCCAACGCGGCAAGCGCATTACCGTTGGCCGCGTTGGCGAACCGCATGACCTCGGCGGCACCGCGCTGCTGCTCTGCACCGCTGCGGGGGAGTACATCACCGGGCAGACGATCTTCGTGGATGGCGGGATCAGCGCGTGAGAGCAACCGGCTGGAGCCGCGTTTACCGTGGCATGGGCGTCTCGCCCATGCCTGTGGACTGGAATAGGAAATGCAATTCTTTAGCTACTGCGCGGACCAGGCCGCAGCCATGAATTCGGTCTTCCGGCCTCACTACACGCATGGGCGAGACGCCCATGCCACGGTGAAGACAGCAGCCCTCATCACAAACGCATCATAGGCCCTCATGACCCCTCTCCCTCCCCAATCCGAACCGCGCAATCCGCACTCGGCGATCCCCCTCTTCCCCTTCGTGAAGCTGGCGGATCCCGCAACCTACGTCGCCTGCTCATGGGACCTGGTGGCGGACGCCGAGGCGCGGGTCTACTGGTGCGAGTTCTTCAAACGACACGTCCGCACGATCATGAAGCTCGGCATCGAAGCCGTCGAGTCGCGCGGCGGGCATCGGGACGACGCCGAGCGCCGGGCGGCGGCGCTGCTCACCGAGTTCGACGCCTTCTACGACCACGTCATCAGCCAGCCGACCGATTATGGCCGGGTGACGATCCTGCAGCTGGACCTCTGGCGCGACGCGATGCTGCGCAAGCACGGCTTCGTCGACGCGTTCATCGACCTGAAAAACCGCGAGAACGAGAAGATGCTTCCCCTGCTGCCCGCCGCCTGCGCGCAGCTGGATGCGCTAGGCGGGCTGGAACAGGTGAAGGCCATCATCGAAGGGGTGTTCGCGGGCAACATCTTCGACATGGGGGCCGAGGCCACGGCCAAGGCGTTCGTGAACGGCAGCCCCGACTTCTTCGCGATCCGCGCGACGCTCTCGCCCCGCCCCTGGCTGATCGACGATTTTGATGCGCTCGCCGACCGCCTGCTGAACGGCCCGCGGCACCGCAAGGCCGTCTTCTTCATCGACAACGCCGGCAGCGATTTTCTGCTTGGCGCGATCCCGATGATCCGCTGGCTGGCCATGCGCGGCACGCGCGTCGTCATCACCGCCAACGAGCGGCCCACGCTCAACGACATGACGATTCACGACGTGAACGCCTGGTGGCCGCGCATCCTCGCGACGGAACCCTCCTTGGCCGCACTGCCCATCGAACGCGTCACCAGCGGCACGGGTGAACCGCTGATCGATTTGCTCGGCGTGTCGGCCGAGCTGAACGCCGCCGCCGCCGATGCGGACCTGGTGATCCTGGAAGGCATGGGGCGTGGCGTCGAGAGCAACCTGGACGCCGCGTTCAACTGCGATGCGATCAACCTGGCGATGATCAAGGACCTCGCCGTCGCCAAACGCCACGCCGGCAAGGTGTACGACTGCGTCTGCCGGTTCCGATAAGCATGACCGCTCGGCCAACACGTCCGATTTCGCCGCGAACGCCGCAGCCCGATAATATTCCTGTTTGCGGGCCTGGGTCGGCGCGTCACGTCGCGCAGCGCACGCTCGCCAGATCGTAACCAATTGGTTGCGCCGCATAACCAATTGCTCGAGCCGCGCAACCAATTGGTTGCGTCGCGCAACCAATTGCTCGAGCCCCGTAACCAATTGGTTGCGCCGCGCAACCAATTGCTCGAGCCGCGCAACCAATTGCTCGAGCCCCGCAACCAATTGGTTGCGCCGCGCAACCAATTGCTCGAGCACCGTAACCAATTGGTTGCGCCGCGCAACCAATTGCTCGCGACCCGTAACCAATTGGTTGCGCCGCGTAATCAATTGCTCGCGACCCGCGGCCGGTTCGCTGAGCACCGCCGCCAAGCGGCGGCGGCATTCGGCGGGCTCGCCCGACGTCGCAACAAACTGCCATCGCGGCGTGGCCCATCTGCAAAGCGATGCGGACCACTGGGCGCGATTCGCTACGAAGTCGCTTCCACGCCAGTTCGATGCGCCGGAGCGATCGACCGCCGTACCCCGGGCGGCCCACCCATGTCCGCCGCGAAGGAAACGGGCGGGCCGCCCGTTGTACGGTCGCGCGATCGGCGTTCGCTCCAACCGTGGCATGGGCGTCTCGCCCATGCACTCGGGAAGCACGAGCGGTCCAATTAAAGCCAGTTCGCTTCGATAGAACGCTGCCCAACCAACATCATTTTCCGGCCTTCACACGCATGGGCGAGACGCCCATGCCACGGTGAAGACGCCGCTGGCCGTCGCCGCTGCGCCCCCTTCGGTGCAATTCCTTCGCGTCTTCGGGGCTTCGCGGTTAATTTTCTCTTCCGATGCCGCTCGCCGAGAAAATCATTCGCGACCCCGTTCATGATGTGATCGCGTTCCGCGTCGATCGCCCGCTGGATGCGCTGCTGTTTCGCCTGATCAACGCGATCGAGTTCCAACGCCTTCGCCGCATTCGCCAGTTGGGGCTGGCCAGCCTGGCCTATCCCGGGGCCGACCACTCGCGCTACAGCCATAGCCTGGGCGTGATGGAGACGGCGCGGAAGATCATCGACCAGCTTCGCCGATCGTTCACGATCGACGAGGAAGGCGAGGCCGTCTGCATCGTGTCGGCGCTGCTGCACGATCTTGGCCATGGGCCGTTCAGCCACGTCTTCGAGCGCGTGAGCGGCATCCATCACGAACTGCTGACGCAGCGGGTGATCAGCGACCCCGACAGCGAGGTGCACCGCATCCTGTTCGGGTTCGACCGCCTGATGCCCGAGAAGGTGATCGACTTCCTCAACTGCCGGCCCAAACGCACGTTCTTCTGCGACATCATCTCCAGCCAGCTGGACGCCGACCGCTTCGACTACCTGCTGCGCGACAACCTGATGACCGGCAGCCGCTACGGCGGGTTCGACCTCCGCTGGCTGCTGCACGCGCTGACGATCGACGAGGCCAGCGACCGGCTGGCGGTGACGTGGAAGGGCATCAGCGCCGTCGAGGCCTATTTGCAATCGCGCTTCCACATGTACCGCAACGTCTACTTCCATAAGGTCGTCCGCAGCGCCGAGGGCATGGTGAAGCTCGCGCTGCAACGCGCCCGCCTGCTGGCGGCGCAAGACCGCCTGCCGAATTTGCGCGAGACGAACGTCTACAAGGCCCTGCTGGGCCAGCGCATGACGATGCAGGAGTTCGCCGAACTGGACGACGTGTCGGTGCTGTCTGGCTTCAAGGAATGGGCCCGCTCGACCGACCCGCTGCTGGCGATGCTCTGCAAGGGCCTGCTGTATCGCCGGGTGTTCAAGACGATCGAGCTGTCGCACGTGGACGCACCCACCGCCGCCGATGCGTTCGCCCGCGCCAGCGACGCCGTCAAACGTGCCGGTGGCGAGCCGGCGTACGAACTCTTCTACGACGAGCCCGCCAGCACACCCTACGAAATGTTCGACCCCAAGGAGGCCGCCGCGGGGAAGGAGATTCTGGTGCAGGACATGAGCGGCAAGCTCACCCCCTTCGGCCAAGTCTCCCCCATGACGCAGGCCCTGAACCGCCAACTGATGTTCCGGCGGTTGCACGTCGCGCCGGCGCACAAGGCGATCGTGACCGACGCGCTGGCGGGAACCTGAGACGCTCTTCTGTAGGACAGGCATTCCTGCCTGTCTCTCCCCCCCCGTCTTCTCTCCCCCCGTATTCTGTCTCTCTCGCTCTTCTGTGGCACAGGCATTCTTGCCTGTGTCTCTTCGTCTTTGCATTGGTGGGACGGACATTCTCGTCTGCCTCTCTTGTGTTGCGCTTTCATGAAATCAAAAGAGACGCGAAGTCGCGAAGGCGCGAAGCAGGCGCGAAGGAAGACGCAGGAAATCCTGACCCCCGCGGCTCTCGACGGCGGTTTGGGTAAGGCGAAACGCGAATCCGTGCACCATTGTGCAACATCGGGTGAGGACGATGGAGGTTCATGCGCGAAGCGCGTCGGCTATTCAGTTGTCAAAGAACACGCTATCCATCTCTACGCCCGCGCTGCGCAGTAGAGGCGATTCTGGCGCAACGCCGATTCGTTTTCTTCGCGTCCTCCTTCGCGTTCTTCGCGCCTTCGCGTCTCTGCCTCTTCGCAATGGACAAGATGTCCGCCTCACCAAAGACAGAAGTCGAAAGACGAATGGCAGAAGAGACACAGGCAAGAATGCCTGTGCCACAGAAGAGAGGCAGAGAGAATACGGGGAGAGTAAGACGGGGGGGAGAGACAGGCAGGAATGCCTGTCCTACAGAAGAGGTGTTCCGGCCATGACGCCATCATGTAAGCCGACTAGCGTGCCGGCTGCGTCGCCGCCGGCGCAGTCGTCGCAGCGGTGGTGGGACGGATTGCGCGTGATGGGGCCGGCTTTGTGGCCGGGGCAGTGGTGGGCTTGGTCGCCGGAGCGGGCGCGGGTTTGGTCGACAGAACAGCCGCGGGCTTGGTTGCCGGGCTAAGCACTGGATTGGTGGCCGGGGCAACCGCGGGTTTTGCGGGCGGTGTGGCGGGCGGTGACTTCTTCACGGGCGCCGTCGCGGGTGGCGGGGGCGGCGCGACTGGCTTCCTCGTGATCTCGACCACCTGCCACATCTGCACGCGGTCGGCCACGCGGGGCCGGGCGCGCGGGGGGCTGACGCGGATCGGGCGGTTGTCGCTGAGGACGACCGAGGGCTCCGACCATGTCGCAATCACCTTGGTGTCGTAGATTTTTTCGGGTGCGAAGCGCCGACGGCCACTGGTGACTTCGCTCTTCGTCGCGATGAAAAAGACGCGTTGGCCGGCGTTCAGCGCCGCGTCCATCAGGTCGTTCTGGCGCTTCACCAACTGCGCGGTATTGTCGTCCTTCAGCAAATCGTAGAGCGCCTTGGCGCGGTGCGGCTGGAAGGGCTGGGCCTTGTCGAGGTCTTCGCTCAGGTCCGCCAGCCGTCGCACCGCCACTTCGTTGAAGAGGTCGGTCGGGTAGAACTGCCAGTCGCCCACCAGTTGCAGGTGGTGCATCAGGTTGTCCTTCGAGAAGACCACCGACCCCGCCGGCACGTTGGCGGCCACCACGTCGCCACCATCGCGCACGACGGTTTGGCCGCGCTGGTCCGATTCGACGTTGGCGATCGACGTGTTGAACGCCAGCGCGCAGCCGGCCAGCACGACCGTCGCGCCCGGCCGCAGGTAGAGCACGGGGCCGAGCACCAATCCCAGTATCGCGCCTGCCCCGGCGCTGGGCAGCGTGTTCCAGCCATCGTCGATGCGCGACAGCATCGCGCCGATCATCGCCCCGGCGACGGCGCAGAGCCCGGCGATCTCCAGGATGCGGCGCGGTGGCGCGTGGGAGACGTCCAGCAACCGCATCGCGACCATCGCCGCCGCCGCCATCGCCGGGAAGACCGTCAGAAAGAACCGCGAGTACCCGATCGCCAGGCTGTCGGGCGCCCAGTAGTAGACCGTGTAGATGAACACGCACGGCAGCGCCCACGCCGTCATCACCAGCGCCGGCCGCACGTCGTGCCGGAACCAGACCGCCAGGCCGATCATGGCGATCGGGAAGAGGAACATCAGCCCGGTCATGTAGAACTGTCGCAGCATCGTGTCCCAGTTCTCGGCGAAGTGCGCCCAGAGAAAGCCGGTGCTCTCGTTCGTGGGGTCGTACCCCGTGGGGCTGCCGAAGTAGGACATGTTGACCGCGAGCAGTGCGCCGACCGGAATCGCCCAGGCGATGAAGAGCGCGATCGCCTGCAGCAACGGCTCGCGCTTCCACGACCAACGTGCGGTCGCGGACGCGTCTGGCGGTGCGTCGGCATTGGCAGGATCGCCGGTCTGCTGATTACGCTTCCACCGTAGCCGCCCCGCGTGCGCGTCGTAGCATGCGAACAGCGCGACCGACGCGATCGGCAGCAACAGCAGCCCTTCGGTATAGCGGATGGTGACGGCCGTCCCCAGCAGCAGACCGGCGGCGATCACCCGGGCCCAGGGTGCCCAGCCGATCTTGGGCGATTGCCACCACGAAAGCAGCAGCGCCATGCCCCACGCCACGGTGCAGAGCGCGGTCGCGTGGCTGTTGGGGTTGTTGGTCAGCCCCATGGTGACGGGGCTGGTCGCCACCACCAGCAGGGCCAGCAGGCCATAGAACGCGCCGACCCATCGGCTGACGATGTGGTACGTCGCAAGTAGTGCCAGGCTCATGGCGATCGGGTTGACGAGGTAGACGAGCTTCACGCCCCCGATCGCCAGCGCCACGGCGTAGATCGCCGGCAGGCCGATGGGGTACTTGGGGTAATACACGCCCGGCTCGGCGCCCGTCACCCACATTCGCCCGACGAACGCGTACGGGTCGACTGGCTTCACCGCCATCGAGCCGGTCTCCAGCAGTCGTTTGGCGCCGTACAGGTAGCCGTTCTGGTCGACGCCGCCGTGGGCCGGCACCCAGTACTGCATCGCCACCCAGAAGTAAGCCGCCGCCAACGCCAGCGCCACCAGGTGATACAGCCAGCGGCGATAGCGGGGTTCAGCGCCTGACGCCGACAAGGGCAGCACCGCGCGCGACGCACCTCCGGTGTCGGTCAGATCGATCGGACGAAAGGAGGAGGACTGAAGGATGACGAACCTCAAAGAAGTACCAAACGAACCGAGCGCGGAACCAAAAACGTCGTAGTCGCATCGACGGCGTACCGTCGACGACGGTGAGACGCATCACAGGGCGCTGCGCACCAGAACGATCTACCTCTACTACCAACGGGTTAGGCACGCGTTTGGAGAACGCGGCGCAGCGGGAAAAATTGCCGCTCCGCCCTTCCGCTGGCGAATTGACTGGCATTTTATCGAGGGCTATAGTCCGCGCGGCGACCGTGCCCATGCGAGCGCAGCGGTGTTTCGGGCCTGTTTCGCCCCTCGTGGATCGCCCTGCCGGTTCAGGCGGTGGATCGACCCGGTGTATCGACCTATCTTTTGTCCGATGTCCCGACCTCGCGCGGGGCGCCCCCAACAGGTGACTACATGAGCGCAGCTGCCGCGACTTCTCCCAAGCCCGCCGGTGGACTCGAAGGCGTCGTCGCCGCCCAGAGCGCGATCTGCTTCATCGATGGCAACGCCGGCCGGTTGGTCTACCGCGGTTACGAGATCCAAGACCTCGTGGAGAACGCCAGCTTCGAGGAGGTCGCCTACCTGCTGTGGCACAAGAAGCTGCCGAACAAGACGGAATTGGCCGCGCTGAAGCAGGAGATCGCTGCCGTGCAGGTGCCGCAGAGCGTGTTCGCGGTGCTTGGGGCGTTACCTTCGAAGACCCAGCCGATGGACGCGCTGCGCACGGCCGTCAGCGCCGCCGCCGGTGAAGATGCGGATCTGGTGGACGACGCCGCCAGTAGCAACACGCCCGGCGCGAACCTGCGCAAGTCGGTCCGATTGACGGCGATGTTCCCGATCATCGTGACGGCGTACCATCGCATTCGCGAGGGCAAGCAGCCGATCCAGCCCGATCCGTCGCTGTCGATTGCCGGCAACTTCCTGTACACGCTGACGGGCAACAAGCCGCACGACACGCTGACGCGCGTGATGGACGCCGCCCTCGTCCTGCACGCCGAGCACGGCTTCAACGCAAGCACGTTCGCCGCCCGTGTCACTGCTGCAACATTGTCCGACGTGCACGCCGCCATCACCGCCGCCTTAGCGGCGCTGAAGGGCCCGCTGCATGGCGGGGCCAATCAGGACGTGATGGAGTTCCTGCTGAAGTGTTCCGACACGCAAAACGCCGTCGCCACGGCCAGGCAGATGCTGGCCAACAAGCAGAAGATGCCGGGCTTCGGCCATCGCGTGTACAAGACCTTCGACCCCCGCGCCCACTTCCTTCGCAAGATGAGCAAACAGCTCGGCGAGGCCGCGGGGAACACGAAGTGGTACGAGATGAGCGAGGCCCTCATCCCGATCATGAAGGACACGCCCAAGACCGACGGTTCGCCGATGAACCTGAACCCGAACGTCGACTTCTTCAGCGCCAGCACGTACTACACGATGAACATCCCGCTGGATTTGTTCACCCCGATCTTCGCGATCGCCCGCGTCACCGGGTGGACCGCCCACGTGATGGAACAGCACCAGAACAACCGCATCATCCGCCCCACCGACGACTACGTCGGCCCGTTCGGCCTGAAGGTGGTGCCGATCGATCAGCGGAGCTAGTCGAACCCTTAGTTTAGAGCACCGTAGGCGTTTGAAGGTGCCGGCCGGCGAGACGGTGTCGATCGGCCCGTCCCAACGACTGCGCCGACACCTGGAGCCGGCGATGATCCGCATCGGCTGATGACGTGAACTGCCCTGCGAGCCGCCCATGCCTCGGTTGGAGCGCAGTATCCGTCCTACCTCGCCTGCAACGGCAACTGCAGCGCCTCGGCAACCGCGGCGTTGGTTACGCGGCCGGCGGTCATGTTGATGCCTTCGCCAAGGCCGGTGTCTTCCTCCGCGGCTTGGGCGTAACCCTTACCGGCGATCCGCACCGCGTACGGCAGCGTGGCGTTGCACAGCGCCGCAGTGCTCGTGCGGCCGACGGCGCCGGGCATGTTGGTGACGCAGTAGTGGACGACGCCGTCGACGACGTACGTGGGGTTCTGGTGCGTGGTCGGCCGGCTGGTTTCGATGCAGCCGCCCTGGTCGATCGCAACGTCGACGATCACGCTGCCGTTCTTCATCGTGGCGAGATCGGCCTTCGTGATGAGCCGTGGCGCCTTGGCGCCGGGAATGAGTACCGCGCCCACGACGAGGTCCGCTTTGCGCAGCCCGTCGGCGATCGTGAACGGATCGGAAAAGATCACGTCGACGTTCGGCGGCATCACGTCGTCCAGGTAGCGCAGCCGATCGAGGTTGATGTCCATCAACTGAACGTGCGCCCCAAGGCCCGCAGCGATCTTGGCGGCGTTGGTGCCGACGATGCCGGCGCCCAGCACCAGCACCTCCGCCGGCGCCACACCGGGCACGCCACCCAGCAAAATGCCGCGGCCCATCATCGGCTTTTCGAGGTACTTGGCGCCTTCCTGAATCGACAGCTTGCCGGCGATCTCGCTCATGGGCGTCAGCAACGGCAGGCGGCCCTGGCGGTCCTTGATCGTCTCGTACGCGATGGCGGTGATCTTCGCGTTCAGGCACGCCTTGGCCAGTTCCGGCTCGGCGGCGAAGTGGAAGTAGGTGAAGAGGATCTGCCCCTCGTGGAACATGCCCACTTCCTGCTTCTGCGGCTCCTTCACCTTCACGATCATGTCGGCGGCGTACACGTCCCTGGCCGATGGCACGATGGTCGCGCCGGCGGCGGCGTAGTCGTCGTTGGCGAAGCCGCTGCCCGCGCCGGCGTCGGCCTCAATCAGCACCTCGTGCCCGGCCTTCACCAGCACGCTGGCCCCCACCGGCATCATGCCCACCCGGTACTCGTCGGGCTTCACTTCTTTCGGAACGCCGATTCGCATGGTTGTGTCCGTGGTCAGGGGTCCGTTGTCAGTTGTTGTTGCGGGATCGCAACACGACCGATAATACCCGCCTCACCATGACGCAGCGAATCGGTCTCCTGGAAATGTGGATGTCGCTTACCGTCATCACGCCGCATTGCCGATGAACGTTGAACGCCACGATGTTGTGGAAACGCCTCATTGCGCAGTAGCAACGGATTACGGACAACTGACGACGGACCAGACCCATGCTTCAAGCCAACACGCCGCACAAGTCGCGACTGCTCATCCTGGATGAGGACCGCATTATCCTCCAATCGCTCTCGCAGTTCCTGCGCCGCGAGGGGTACGAGGTGAAGACGTGCGACTCGCCCGAGGCGGCCATGGCGCAGATGGAAGGCGACGCGATCGATCTGCTGCTGGTCGACGTGAACATGCCGGGCATCAAGCCCGCCGAGTTTCTGCGGCAGATCCGCAGGCGGTTCCCGAACATGGTGGTGGTCGTCATCACATCGTACGGGTCGATCGAAGGGGCCGTCGAGGCGACCAAGATGGGCGCGTTCGATTACCTGACGAAGCCGATCGTGGACGACGAGATTCGCGTGGTGATCGAGAAGGCCGTACGGCAACAGTCGCTGCTGTTCGAAAATCACACGCTGCGCCAGCAACTCGATCTGCGGTTCGGGCTCGAGAACATCGTTGGGCACGACCACAAGATGCTGAAGGTGTTCGATTTGGTCGACGCCGTCGCCAACAGCCGTACGAACGTGCTCATCAGCGGCGAGAGCGGCACCGGCAAGTCGCTGTGCGCCCGCGCGATCCACCACCGTTCCCCGCGGCGGGATAAGCCGTTCGTTGAGGTCAGCTGCGGCGCGCTGCCGGACAACCTGTTGGAGAGCGAGTTGTTCGGTCACGTGCGCGGCGCGTTCACCGGCGCGATCGCCGACAAGCAGGGCCGGTTCCTGGCGGCCGACGGGGGCACGCTGTTTCTGGACGAGATCAACTCCGCCCCGCCGGCGATGCAGGTGAAGCTGCTGCGCGTGTTGCAGGAGCGCGCGTTCGAACCGGTGGGCAGCGATCAGACGCAGACGGTGGACGTGCGCGTCGTGCTGGCCAGCAACGCCGATCTGGCGACGCTGGTGGCCGAGGGAAAGTTTCGGCAGGACTTGTACTACCGCATTAACGTGGTCAACCTGCGCCTGCCGAGCCTGCGCGAGCGGCTCGGCGACATCGCGCTGCTCGCCAACCATTTCTTGCAGACGTACAAGAAAGAGACCGGCCGCGAGATCATCGGCTTCACCGAAGCAGCCATGAGCACCATGCAGCGGTACAACTGGCCGGGCAACGTGCGTGAGCTGGAGAACGCGGTCGAGCGGGCGGTCGTGTTGTCGCGATCGCCGCAGATTGACGCGGATGATTTGCCCGAGGCGCTGCTGGACCGCCCCGCCTATGTCACCTCGACACGCGATGGCGCCGGCGACGCCGCCCCAACGTTCGGTGATCTGCCGATGGCACTGGAGGTGGCGCTGGAGGTGCCGGAGCGCACGATTATCGAGAAGGCCCTCAAGCGCAACAACTGGAGCCGCCAGGCGACGGCCGCGGAACTGGATGTGAACCGGACGACGCTTTACAAGAAGATGCGCAAATATCGATTGGACGTGGGCGAGGTGAACTGAATCTCTGGTTCCTCCGGTTCCTCTCCCATGCACTCATGGGAGAGGCACCGAAGTGCATGCTTACGGATATCGCGAATTCACAACTAATTCTTCCCGCGCGTGCCCAGTTTTTCCGAGCCACCGAAATCGCGGTCACCGCGAAGGCCACCTTCGTTCTGGCCGGTCATGTCGTCCGTTTTCGGTTGCATCTCTCCGCCATGATGTTGGGGCAGATTCCGGCGGCCAATGTCGGTCACCGTGTCGTTGTAGCCCGTCGGACGTCCCTGATCGGGCAGCTGGCTGGCCTCTAAGCCGGACTGATCCACAAAGCGGCGCTTGTTCGCCTCATCCCGTGCCTCGGCCTCGGCGGACTGCTCGTTACCACTCTTTTGCTTACGTGCCATGATGAGCTCCTTTCACTTTTCCGTTGCAGATGCAGTGCCATCCGGCCGGATTTACCTCGGATTTCGCGGCCGATTTTGCATCGGACTCCTCTCGGCGTAAATCAAACCCCCTCCGCCGAAACGGCGCTCCGACTTGACGGCCGATTCAGATCAGTCCACCATCCACGTCCATGGCGCGAATTCTCATCGTCGACGATCACCTCGAGACCTGTCGCGTGATGAGCCTGCTCGTCAAACATCTCGGGCACGAGGCGTTCGCGATCAACTCCGGCAACGACGCGATCGCCTTTCTCAAACGCAGTTCGGTCGACCTGATCATCCTAGACATCATGATGCCGGTCCTGAGCGGGATGGACGTGCTGCGCACGCTGCGCCGCAGCCAGGACACCGCCATGACCCCCGTGATCATGATGACCGCCATCACGGATCCGCTAACGCGCCAGGAGGCGATGCAGGCGGGCGCCAACGACTATTGGGTGAAGGCGACGGTCGACGTGACCGAACTGGAAAAGCGGATCAACTACCACGTGAAGCGGCGAGCAACCGACGATAACGAGCGTGTCGGCAGAGTGGTCGGCACGATATCGCCGTCGCTTGAACTGATGCAATCCTTGATGAGCGTCAGCCCGATGAATCCCCCCACGGTCGTTCAAGCGCGCGAGGCTCAACCGAACGTCACCTGGCGCGCAATGCTAATGGCGATGTTGAGCGCATTCCGCCATGCAATGACCAGCGGCGCGTTTCGCGCCTACAGCCCCAGCACGTCGGCGACGGTGTAGCGGCCCGGCTTCTTGTCGGCCAGCCACTTGGCGGCCCGCAACGCGCCGTGCGCGAACGTGTCGCGGTTGGTGGCGACGTGCGTCAGTTCCAGCCGTTCACCAAGCGCCGCGAAGTACGCAGTGTGCCGCCCCACCTCATCCCCGATGCGCAGCGCGTGCATGCCGATCTCGCCGCGGTTGCGCACGGCTTCATCACCGTGGCGATCGTAGATCAACGCGTCCTTCGTCTTACCCGTCGAAGCGAGGATGGCCTCGGCCAACCCCATCGCGGTGCCGCTGGGGGCGTCCTTCTTGAAGCGGTGATGGCCTTCGACGATCTCGATGTCGTAGTCGTCGCCGAGCATCTTGGCGACCTGCGCCGCCACCTTGAACAGCAGGTTGACGCCAAGGCTCATGTTCGGCGCCTGCAGCACCGCGATATCGGCGGCCGCCTGATCGATGATCGCGTGGTCGCTCGCCTGCAGGCCCGTCGTGCCGATGACGAGCGCGATGCCGCGGTCCCGGCACGTCTTCAACCAGTGCCGCGTCGCCGCCGGCGCAGTGAAGTCGATCATCACTTGCGGCGTCGCCCGCAGGTCGCTGGTGATCGGCACGCCGATCTTCCCGACGCCCGCAATCTCACCGGCGTCCCGATCGATGCTCGGGCTGTCACCACGATCAATCGCCGCGACGACGTCGAAGTCGCCCGACTGTTTTCCGAGGGCAATCAACCGCTGGCCCATACGGCCCGCGGCTCCGGTGATGGCAATGGTGGTCATGTGTCGTGTCTCTCTATCGTGGTTCTGCATCCGTCGCGCGCCAAAGTCGCCAAGGGGCCAAGAGCGCCAAGAAGATCTAGTTTGGTTTGCGAGCGATCACGCGACGGATGCCTTCTTTTAAGAGGGGTACGTTGAAGTTGATCAGCAGAGCTAGGGGTTCCCCGATCATGTTCATGTAGGTGACGACCTGCATGCGATGGACGGGGAGCAATGCTTCCACGGACTTGATCTCGACGATCAAGCGGTCGCCGACGAGGAGATCAATACGACCCTTGGCGACAACAACGTCTTTGTAGACGATGTCTACCCATTTCTGCCGCACGAACGGCACGCGACGCAACGTCAACTCGACGGCCATCGCGCATTCGTACGCATCTTCAGTCAAACCGGGCCCGAGCCTTCGATGCACCTCGATCGCCGCCCCGATCACCGTCCGAGCCAGTTCGTCCAGTTCGGCAGGCGGTTCGACCAGATCGTTGTAAGGAGTCGGCTCATCGTCGAACGCCATCCGCAATCCTCCACTGTCTTCCTTGGCGTCCTTGGCTACTTGGCGATCTTGGCGCGAAACGAATGACGGAGGCCCCATTAGTACTCCGCCACCGGCAACCCCGACTTCACCGCCTTCAATTCTATTCCTTCAACCAGCTTCGCGTCCCCGCCCATCGCCACAACGATGCTCGCCAGATCATCCGCCACGGCGATCGGGCGGTTGCTTAGCCGGCCGTGCGGTTCGGTCTTGGGGGCCAGGTCCTGAACGCTCTTCATGTCCAGACCCGTGTGGTACTTCACGGTGGCGTTGGGGTCTTTCAGTTCGTGGCCGGTCAGGATGCAGACGACGCTTTCGTCTTTGCCGATCACGCCTTCATCCAGCAACTGCCGCAGGCCGGCGACGCTGGCGCCGCTGGCGGGCTCGCAGCCGAAGCCGTAGCGGGCGACGAGGGCGCGGTGTTCCAGAATCTGCTCGTCGTCGGCCTGGCGGACGACGCCGTTCATCGTCTCCAGCGCCCGCAGGGCCTTGGGCAGGTTCACCGGCCGGCTGATCTCGATCGCGCTGGCGACGGTGTCGGGGTGGTAGTTCGCTTCGTCCAGCGCCGCATAGTGCTTGCCGATCGTGTCGCGGTTCACGTGGCCGGCGTTCCACTTCAAGCCGTGCTCGTTCACCAGCACGTGGAACGTGTTGGCTCCCGCGGCGCTGATGACCGCCAGCCGGGGGATTTTCTTAATCAGGCCCAGTTCCTTCAGTTCCGCGAACGCTTTGCCGAACGCGCTGCAATTGCCCAGGTTGCCGCCGGGCACGATGATCCAATCCGGCGGGTTCCAGTCGCGGGCTTCCAGAATGCGATACATGATCGACTTCTGGCCCTCCAGGCGGAAGGGGTTGACGCTGTTCATCAGGTAAATGCCCATGGCAGGCACGTCGACCGCGATCTGCCGTACGCGCCGCAGGCAGGCATCGAAATCGCCTTGTATCTGTAGCGTGAGCGCGCCGTAATCGAGCGCCTGCGACAGCTTGCCGAAGCTGATCTTCCCGCTGCCGATGAAGACGATGCCGGTCATCTCGCTCAAGGATGCGAACATCGCCAGCGACGCGCTCGTGTTGCCCGTGGACGCGCACGCCACCTTCTTGGCCCCCACCATTTTGGCGTGGGTGAAGGCCGCCGTCATGCCGTTGTCCTTAAAGCTGCCGCTGGGGTTCAAACCCTCGTACTGCAGTAGCAGGTTGCCCGGTTTCATGCCCATTTCGCGGGCCAGCAGGCGGGCGTCCTGCAGTTGCGTGCGGCCCTCACCGATCGTCACGATTTCCGATTCGTCCCGATAGAACGGCAACAGCTCGCGGAACCGCCACACGCCCGAGAAGTCGGCCCGCCCGGCCGCGTCGGTCCCCTTGGTCGCCCAACGGCCCTCGAAGTGGCTCAGCGACTTCGGCACGGGCAGTTTGGACCAGTCGTACAGGATGTCGAGCAGGCTGCCGCACGCCGTGCAGGCCACCTTCGTCTCGCCCACGTCGTAGGTCGCTCCGCAGGCCGGGTTAATGCACTTCTGATGGGCGGCGTGGTTCATGCTGTTAAGAGGGTATGAATTCAGCCGTTAAAGGTCAAAGCGGCATGGGGAAGAAGTGGGTGGTGGCCAGTGGTTAGCGAGCAGTAAGAGATGGCTGTTATGGATTGAATGTTCATCAACCGTCCGCCACAGCCCAGATCCCCATTTTTGGCCTTCACTGCCCGTATCAGCTGACCACTGCCCACCGCTTCATTTCCCTAACGACGCGCTCATCAAAGTTCCGATAACAGTCGCATGAGTGGAGGCACGGAGCAAACGATGATGTTCAGCACCGCAGCGCGTTTACGGTTGGTTCGACAGGCGCACGAGCGATTTCTGGCCATGGCGGCCCTGGATTGCATTATGGACAAGTCCGTCCGGGTGGATTTCTCGGACGATGCAGAACGTTCCGCCGAACCGGACCGTGAGGGCGCCGATCATGTCGACGAATCGCCCGACTGGACGGCGCTATTGCGCGGTGGCGTTCTGGACGATTAATACGGGGTCGTGTGACGATCAACCGCAAGGTGACGTGATATGGGCAGGGTAACGAGCAGCGTCGGGCTGGTGAGCGGGATCGATTCCAAGGCGATCATCGATCAGCTCATTGCGCTCGAGTCGCAGTCGAAGAAGAAGCTCGAAACCCGCGTCAGCACCACCAACAACCAAAAAAAGGCCTACGACACGCTACTGACGGCCGTCAAGGGCATTCGCGACCAGTCGCTATCGCTCCAACGACCCAGCACGTTTAACGCGGCGTCGGCCACCAGCAGCAACGATAGCGTGCTATCGGCCACCGCCAGCAACGGCGCGACGCTGGGCTCGTACCAGTTCCGCGTCGCGCGGTTAGTGACGGCCCAGCAGTCGGTCTCCACCGGCTTCTCCGACTTCAAGACGCAGCGCGTGGGCGCCGGCAACCTGACCGTGGAAATGGGTGGCGGTGAGGTGAATACCCAGACCCTGCTGGCCGACCTGAACGGTGGGGCGGGCGTGAGCAGGGGCACCTTCCGTATTACCGACCGCAGCGGCGCCAGCACGGTGATCGACGCGTCGGCGGCCGTCACGCTCGACGACGTCGTGCGGAAGATCAACTCCTCGACCGACATCCGCGTGAAGGCCACCATCGACGGTGACCGCCTGAAGCTGACCGACGGCACCGGCTCTTCATCGCAAAACCTGATCGTGCAGGACCAGGGCAACACCACCACCGCCGCCGGCCTGGGCATCGCCACGACCGCCGCCGGCATCGCCAGTGGCACGTTGACTGGGACCGACATCAACTCGATCAGCACCACGACCGCGCTGGCGAAGCTGAACGACGGGCTGGGCATTCGCAAGGCATCTGCCAATGCCGATGACATCACCCTCACCACGCGCGACGGCAACACGTATTCCGTCAACCTCGCCAACGCCAAGACGGTGGGCGACATCGTCAACGAGTTTGACTCGGCGACCGGTGGCAAGGTCAAGCTGACGATTAACGCCGACGGTGACGGCTTAAAGGCCACCGACACCACCGCGGGCGGCGGCACGTTCTCCATCGCCGCCGCCAATGGCTCCAACGCCGCCGCCGATTTGGGGCTGGTGGGATCGGGCGGCAGCGCGATCGACGGCAAGCCGATTCTGGGTGGGCTGAACACCGTGCTGCTGAAGACGCTGAACGGCGGTACGGGGCTGGAGTTGGGGCAGTTGAAGATCACCGACCGTTCCGGCACCGCAGCCACGATCGACCTCGGTGGCATCAAGACGCTGCAGGGCGTGCTGGACAAGATCAACTCGACCACCGCGAGCGGGTTCGCTGTGAAGGCAACCGTGAAGGACTCCGGCAACGGCATCCAGATTACCGACGCCTCGGGTGGCACGGGCGACCTCATCATCGAAGACACGACCCTCAGCACCGCGACGGCGTTGGGCCTCAACGGCACGTTCAACAACACCACGCCGACGGCTGTGGGCAAGAACCTTCAGCGGCAATGGGTGAACGAGAACTCGCTGCTGGCCGGCCTGAACGGTGGCAAGGGCGTGACGCCGGGCATCATGAAGTTCACCAGTTCCAGCGGCAATGTGGCGGCGGTCGACCTGTCGATCGCTGGCTACACCACCCTGGGGCAGGTGATGAAGGCGATCAACGACAAGACGGCCGCCATCGGCATCACCGCCGGCCTGAACGCCAACGGCGACGGCCTGCTGCTGACGGACTCGGCCGGTGGCGCTAACAAACTGAAGGTCGAAGACCAAAGCGGCACCATGGCCGCCAACCTCAACATTCGCGGCCAGGCCAGTGCCACGACGATCGACGGCTCGTACGAGAAGACGATCGCCATCACCGCGACCGATACGCTGACGGAAGTGACCAAGAAGTTCACCGAACTCGCGTACGGTCTATCGGCCAACGTCATCAACGACGGTTCGGGTGCATCCCCCTACCGCCTGTCGCTGACCGCGTTCAACTCCGGCATGAACGGCCGCGTGGTCTTCGACGCCGGCACGACCAACCTCGGCACGCGGAAGATCGTGGACGCCCAGGATGCGGCCGTGTTCGTCGGTGGGTCGGCCAACACGGAGCCGCTGCTGGTGACCGGATCGAGCAACCAGTTGTCGGGTGTGCTGCCGGGCGTGAACATTGACTTGCACTCGGCCAGCGACAGCGTGGTCTCGCTGAACGTTACGCGGTCGGCCGACAGTTTGGTGGAGACGGTGCAGAAGTACGTCGACGGGTTCAACGAGATCGTGGCTGGGATCGACGTGCTGACGAAGTTCGACACCGAGACCAACACGCGCGGTCTGCTGATGGGCGATTCGAGCGTGCAGGGCGTGGAAACCGCAATCTATGCCTCTATGAACCAGGTCGTCACCGGCGCCGGCCAATTCCGCACGTTGGCGGACGTGGGCATCACCATCGGCGAAGGCGCGGCGCTGGAGTTCGACGAGGACAAGTTCCGGAAGGCGTACGCCGACGACGCGACAGGCGTCGAGAAGCTCTTCACGGCCGTCGATCGCACGACCGTCACCAAGACTACCACCGGTGGCATCCTGACCAACGGCGTGGGGGCCGACGGCACCGTCATCAACTACGTCGTCACCGGCGGAACGACCACGACCACCACTTCCATCAACGGTCCGGTCGTGCCCAACGGCACCACCTACGACGGTGGCACCCCCACCACCGTGGGCGGCGTGACCACGGTGACCGGCGCGACCATCTTCCAGAACACCACCACCACGGTCGGCCGGGGGTTCGGTTACCTGATCGAGGGCGCGCTCACGCGGCTGACCGACCCGGTGAGCGGCCTGATCACGCAGACGAACAAGAACCTGGATTCGAAGATCGAAGGGTTCAAGTCGCGCATCGAGTCGCTCGACAAGATGCTGGAACAGAAGCGCGCCCGCCTGCAGAAGCAGTTTGCCGACATGGAATCGGTGCTGTCGAAGATGCAGGGCCAGCAGCAGGCGATCAACAGCTATCAGCCCATCTCGTACGCGCCGGCCACGTCCTAGAACGTGCGCAGCGGCTTCGGGCTCAATCTGGCCGCAGCGCTTGGCCGATACTTCGGTTGAGACGGCAAGAACAGGTCACCCTGCATGAACCCACAAGCGGCCCAACAGCAATACCTTAAGACCCGCGTGATGACGGCCACCCCCGAGCAGCTGCAGCTGATGCTGTACGACGGCGCGGTGCGCTTCGCCGAGCAAGGTCGAGCCGCACTGATCGCCAAGCAGTTCGAGCAGAGCTACAACTCGATCGGCCGGGTGCAGCGCATCTTGACCGAGCTGACCTGCAGCCTGAAGCGCGACGTGTCCCCGGAACTGTGCGACCGCCTGCGCGGGCTGTACACGTACGCCTACAAGAAGCTGATCGAGGCCAACACGGAACACACCGTTGAGCCGTTGGATGAGGTGATCGAGCTGCTGAAGTACCAGCGCGAGACCTGGGCGATGCTGCTCGAACAGCTCGGCAAGCAGAAGGCCGGCGCCAAGGCCGCTGGAATGGACATCCCCGCGCCCAACGAGCGGATGGAACAATCGATCCGGATTAGCGCGTAACCTGTGGTTGGCTGATGATCCGCTCCGGTCCCTCTCCCGGTACTCCGGGAGAGGCTAGGTGAGGGTGATTTCCGGATAGGCTGACCACGCCGTTCGGACAAGCTGTCATCTCAAAGAGAGCGGAAGCGACCTGAGGATCTCGTTCGTTCCAGCGATTCTCGGCCAACCGAGATCCCTCCAGTCGCCTTAAAGCTAGCGGATAAAATCCTCTTGCGTGACTATTCACCGTTGTCATCCCGATGGGAGCCGAAGGCGACCTGAGGGATCTCGACTGACTGACGGTGCGGGCCTTGGGAGATCCCTCGGGTCGCTACCGCTCCCCTCGGGATGACAGGTAGCGCTTTGGGCTGAGTTTCGTCCACTAGCCTTTAGGCGCGGCTCGGGATGACACTTAGAGCTGCCTCGCCATCTGGGTCGTCGTTCCGCATTCGAAATCACCCTCACCCAGCCTCTCCCGGAGTACCGGGAGAGGGGTAAGAGCCCTACCGCCAGTCGTAAAACGTTTCCGCATTCCGCGTCACGGCCGCATCCAATTCCGCGTAATCCAGCCCCTTCAGCTCCGCCACGCGCCGCGCGGTGTGTACCACCAACGACGGCTCATTCACCTTCTGACCGCGGAACGGTTCCGGCGACAGGTACGGGGCATCGGTTTCCACCAGCAGCCGCTCGAGCGGCGTCGCCAGCACGGCCCGACGTTGCTCGTCGGACTTTTTGAACGTGATGACGCCGGTATAGCCCAGCCAATACCCGGCATCGGCGATCCGCTTCGCCTCAGCCTCGGTACCCGTGAAGCAGTGGAAGACTGCCCGCAGCAACTGGAAGTCGGCCATGATGGCGAGCGTGTCGTCGACGGCCTCGCGGCAATGGATGATGACCGGCCGTTGGGCTCGCTGGGCGATCCGCAGTTGTTCGATGAAAAACCACCGCTGGCGGTCGCGCGGCGAGCCGTGGAAGTAATCCATGCCCATCTCCCCTATCGCCACGACGGCGGGATCGCTCAGCAACGGCTCCAACGCCGCGACATCCGCTTCCTGAGACTCGGCGACGTAGTTGGGATGGATGCCGACCGAGCAACGGACGTTGTCGAGCTTCTGGCACAGCGCGATCGACGCGCGGGAGTCTTCGAGGTTCGTAGCGACAGAGACCATCTTACGTACGCCATTACGCTCGGCGCGAGACAGCACGTCGTCCAGTTGAGACGAAAGCCGCTCGTCGGTCAGATGACAATGGGTGTCGATCAAAGGAGATCTCCGTGCTCCGAACCGCGGCATGGGCGTCCCGCCCATGCATGCGGTGAGGCCGGACGATTCTGTTTATTGGGTACCGCTCGGCCGGCGCGGTTTGCCTGAAACTCTGCTTCTAATTTCAGTCCACAGGCATGGGCGGGACGCCCATGCCACCGTAAAGCAAAGCCACTCGCGTTCACCGCTGCCTAAAACGTCGGCCCGAACGCGTTTTCGATGTGGTTCACCTGCGGTTCGCGACCGGTAGGCCAGACGATCGCCACCACGTCGAACCGCGCCGGGGGTTGCGGCACGCCGTAGCGGGTCAGGTAGAACTTGGCGGCCTTGGTCACCTGGTTCTGCTTGTGGCCATTCACCTGGTCTTCGGGGGCGGCCTGGGAATCGTCGGTGCGCGTCTTCACCTCGACGAAGACGAGCGTCGTGCCGTCGCGCGCGATGATGTCAATCTCGCCCATCTCGCAGCGGAAGTTGCGCACGATGATCGTGTACCCCTTGTTGCGCAACACCCGCGCCGCAATGTTCTCCCCGCGATCGCCAAGCAGGTCCTTCGCGGGCGAGGGCTTCACGAGCTTTTGAAACCATTCAAACATCGCGCGACAGCGTAACTTCAGGGGGCTGTTAACGCTATGGGAAGAGACGACGTAGACCTTTCCGTCCCTACCGCTCCACGTAAAACGACTTAAAACTCACCATGTTCCGCACGTTCTGCGGGATCCCCTTCACGTTGTCGCGGTGCAGATAAGAATTGACGTAGTAGTACATTGGCAGGATCGGGGCCTCGTCCAGCAGCAGCCGTTCGGCCTTCTCGAAGTGACGCATGCGAATGGCAGGGTCCGTTTCGTTGGCGGCGGCGTCGCAGAGGGCGTCATAGGCGGGGTTGATCCAGGCCGCGTCGTTGTTCTCGGCGACGCTGCGGTACTTGTCGGTGAAGGTCGACGGGTCGTTGTAGTCGCCGAACCAGCTGGCCCGGGCGATCGAGTAGTCCTTGTTGTGCAGCCGCTGGCGGAAGACCTTGATCTCCACGCCTTCCAGCGAAATGCTGATGCCGAGGTTGGCCTTCCACTGGTTCACGACGCTTTGGGCGATGTCGCCGTGCTGCATGCCGGAGTTGAACAGGATCGACAGCGCCGGAAATCCTCGGCCATCAGGGTAGCCCGCCTCGGCCAGCAGCTTGCGGGCACCGGCGACGTCAAACGGCGGGCCGTCGGGGCTGTTGTAGTCGGCGAACGCGCCGCGCGGGATGTACGTGTCGGCCGGTTGCTCGCCCATGCGGGTGACGTTGTCGACGATGATGCGCTTGTCCACCGCCATGCTCAGCGCCCGGCGCACGCGCGGGTCGGCCAGCGGGTTGGGCTTGCCGTCGGCGAACTTCGCGTTGCAGTTGAACGAGTAGAAGTAGGTGCCGAAGCTCGGGAAGACGCGAAGGTCGTTGCGCTCGCCCTTCAACACCTTCTCGCGCAGCTCGGAGGCGATGTCACCGGTAACCTCCGCCACCCAATCAACGCCGCCCGTCTCGTACATCAGGAACGCCGGGTGCATAGAGGCGCTCACCTGCTCGATCACGTCGCTCTTCACGTTGGCGTGATCCCAGTAGTGGACGCTCTTCTCCATCCTCAGTCGCTTCTTGAACTCCCACTTCGTCAGCATGAACGGGCCGTTGGTCACCAGCGGCAGGTCGCGCGTGAACTTGGGGTCGTACCGTGTCACGCCCCCGCTGCCCGTATCGCGCCGGACGTGCCGCTTCATCGAGGCTTCGTGCAAGGGGAACATCGGTGGGAACGCGCACAGATCGGCAAAGTAAACGACGGGCCGTTCAAGCGTCACCCGCAGGGTACGGTCATCGATGACTTTGATCCCCACGTCGTCGAAGTCGGCCGTTTGTCCGCCAACGATTGCATCACTGTACGGGCCGGCGTTCTTGATCACGCGCAGCAGGTACGAGTAATCGCCGGGATCGTCCAGCATGCGCTTCCACGCAAACACGAAATCGCGCGGAGTCACCGGGTCGCCGTTGTTCCACTTCGCGTCCGGCCGGAAGTGAAAGGTCCACTGCTTCTTGTCGGGCGACACGTCGATGGTCTCGGCCACGCCCGGCACCGCCTTCAGCGTCACCGGATCAAGCTGGTACAACCCTTCCCACAGCGCGTAGCCCACGCGGATGTCCTGCATCCACGACATGCCCTTCGGATCGAGCGTGTTGATGTCATCGCGATTGACGAACGTGAAGTCCGCCGGCCGTTCCGTCGCCGACCCGGACCAGGTCATCGCGACGATCAACGGCACCAGCAACACCAGCGGCGCGAGCAGGAGTGAACGCATGATGCATCACGATACGCGCGCCCGCGATGGAATGCGACCGAATTGATGTGGGGGCGGGTCAACGGAACGCGCTCGGATACGCCCGGATACCCAAGATGTCATCCCGAACGGGAGCGGTAGCGACCTGAGGGATCGGCACAGCAGAGGATTACCGACACTTCGAGATCCCTCAGGTCGCTACCGCTCCCGTTCGGGATGACAGACTTTACGTACCTGCGCGACCCGAAAAACAGCGCTTAACGTGAAGCCCTAGAACGCCGTCATGTCGATCCCCATCGCGTCGGCCATCAGCTCGGCGAAGTGGCGCACGCGGGCGTTGCTGCCGGTGCGGTGGCACATGCCGGCGATGTTCATCGAGCAGCCGGCGTCGTTGCAGACGACGGTCGCGGCGCCGCTCTTGTTGATGCAGTCGATTTTGTCCTGCACGATCGCCCCACTGATGGCCGGGTACTTCACCGCGAACGTCCCACCGAAGCCGCAGCACTGGTCGGTGCGTTCCAGCGGGCGGAAGTCGACGTTCCCCATCTGCCGCAGCATGCGGACGCCCTCGTCCTTCACGCCAATGCCGCGCAAGTGGCACGTGTAGTGATACGTGACGGCCTCAGCCGTGGGCAGCTTCAGGTCCGACAGGTCGACCTTCAGCACCTTGTTCAGGAACTCGACGAACTCGTACGTCTTGCCCGCCACCTTGTGCATGGCGTGGCTGTAGGCGGGGTCGTCCGTCAGCAGTTGCTCGTACTGCTCGCGCACCATCGCGCAGCACGACCCGCTGGGCGAGACGATGTAGTCGTACTCTTCGAACGTGCTGACAAACTTCCGCGCGAGCTCGGCCGCCTCGGGGTGGAAACCGTTGTTGAAGAAGGGTTGGCCACAGCAGGTCTGCGATTTCGGAAAGACGACCTCGCAGTCGAACCGCTCGAGGATCTTCGTCACCGCGACGCCGACGTGAGGGTAGAACTGATCGGTCAGGCACGTGATAAAGAGCGCAACGCGACGCGGCATGCCTTCAGTGTAGCGCCGATCGACCGCGCGTCAATATGAGCGACTTCGATCATATAATTTGTACCTGCTATCGATTGCGGTTTCGGTCGGGGGCCGTCGGGTCTGCGATACCGCAAGCGGTAGCGACGCAAAAGCCATCACGATCGTTCGCAAATTTGCCATTGCAATCACGCCACCTTGCCCACGTGATTCTTTCGACGTGCCTGCCTACCATTTCGCATGATCATTCCCACATGATTTACCCCACCCCGTTCCCCAAGTCTGTGGATGGGCTCGCCGTAACCGTCTGCCACAGATGAACCTGCGGCCATCGTTGAAATCCCCTGTCGCCCGGCCGATCCGCTCTCGACAAATTTCTTTCGTGCGACCACAATATCGCTTAATCGCTGGCCCTGTCGCAACGATGGACAGGCGTAGGATCAGGTTCGATTTGTGGCGCGTATGTTTCGAATTCGAACTGGCAGATAAACACCCGTGAACCTCAGCATTACGTTAGAACAACCTGACAAGAAGCTCGCCCTCTTCGGCTCGGCCGACAAGTACCTGCGGTTGATCCGCGATACGTTCGGCGTGCAGGTGGTGAACCGCAACGACGAGCTGCGTCTTTCCGGTGACTCCGACCAGGTCTCCCGTGCCGCAGCGGTCCTCGACCAGATGCAGCGCAAGCTGCGCCGGCAGGACTGGCTGACCCCCGAGGACGTCGGCACCGCCATCAGCCGTGCCCACGACGCCGAGCGCGAACGCACCGCCGACGAGATCGACGTCTACGCCAAAGGCCGCGGCGTAAAGCCCAAGACCGAGGGCCAGCGCAAGTACATCGAGGCCGTCCTCAATCACGACCTGACGATCTGCACCGGCCCCGCGGGCACGGGCAAAACTTATCTCGCGGTCGCGGTGGCGGCGTCGTTCCTGAAGCAGGGCAAGTGCAAGCGCATCGTGCTGGTCCGCCCTGCCGTCGAGGCGGGTGAACGGCTCGGCTTCCTGCCGGGCGACTTGCAGGCCAAGGTCAACCCGTACCTGCGCCCCCTGTTCGACGCGCTGCACGACATGATGGACGCCGAGCAGGTCAAGCGTTTCATGATGAACGACGTGATCGAGGTCGTGCCGCTCGCGTTCATGCGTGGCCGTACGCTCAACGACAGCGTCATCATCCTGGACGAGGCCCAGAACACCACAGCCAGCCAAATGCTGATGTTCCTGACACGCCTGGGTCACGACAGCCGGATGATCGTCACCGGCGACGCCAGCCAGGTCGACTTACCCGACGGCACGCGCAGCGGCCTGGCCGACGCGCTCGACAAGCTACGCGGCATCAAGGGCATCGCCCGCGTGGAACTGGACAAGTCCGACATCGTCCGCCATCGTCTCGTGCAGAACATCGTCAATGCGTACGAAAGGCAGGAGAGCCATTAGCGCGGCGTAGAAACTATCCCCTCCCCCGGTACGGGAGAGGGTTAGGGTGAGGGTGATTTCGGACTGCTGACGGTTCTCGTCGTTACGAATCAACCTCACCCAGCCTCTCCCGGAGTACCGGGAGAGGGGCCGGAGCGTCTGATCGGTTCTTACATTTATGTTCTGGTCCTCCAGCAAAACCCCCTCCCGCCGGGCCGAGATCCGCAACAAGCGGCCGGACGCCGACCGCACGTTCATCACCGTGCTGCGCGAACAAGGCGCGCTGCCCACGGTAGCGGTGGCGATCGTCTTCCTGATTGTGGCGTCGGCGATCATGACGCTGCGGCGGGACGTGGTGCAGTGGCGCCCAGGGCAGGCGGTGCCTTACGACATCGTCAGCCGGGTCGACTTCACGTTTTCCGATCCTGACGTGCTTGCACAGAAACGCCGCGAGGCCCGCGAGGCCACGCCGAGCGTCTACCGGTCGAACGGCGACGTCTGGACGCCGCTGCAGGAAATGCTGATGTCGCTGCCCGATCGGGTGGATGGCGACTCCGTTGCCGCCCTGCCGCAACCGTTGCGCGAGGCGTTGGACCCCGGTTCGATCACGGCGCTCCGGCAGATCAACACGAAGGAGCGCCGCCGGCAGTACGAGAAGAGCGTCGAGGATTACACGCGCGAGCTGGCCAATCACCCCGACACGCACGTCGGACGCGTCATTCCATTGATCGTGCTCGACAGCGCCAGTCGCAAGCAGGACGCGCTGGCCAGCCGGAGAATTGCCCTTGAAACGATCGGCCTCGTTGAGCCCGGTTGGACGTATACGGTCGAGGACCCCGAGTTCATCAGCCTGGCCACCAAAAAGGCCAACATGTTCTTCCGGTTGGACCTTGAGTCGAAGATTGCGATTCTCACCGCTGCCCTGCTGAAGCCCACACACGTGCTGGACGAGGTGGCGACCAACGAGCGACGCAACGAGGCCGAGCGCAACGTCCCCAGCACCGCCGGCGACGTGCGGTACCCCGCCAACACCATCCTGGTCGCCCGCGACAAGGGCGTGATTGAACCGAAGGACTGGCAGTTGCTGCGGGATGAGAACCGCCACTTCATCGCCAGCCTCGGTGACCGGCGGGCGGTCTTCGCACAACTCGGGACGGTTGGGTTCGTCTTGCTGCTGACGGTGATGCTGTCGGCTTACGTGGCGATCTTCCAGCCTCGCGTCGTACGCAACTACGCACGGGCCTTGGGCATCGCCGGACTGCTGAGCGCGATGCTGCTACTCGCGCAGCTGGCGGGCATCGGCAGTGGGCAGGTTTACCTGTTCGGCACGGCGCCCGCGATCCTGGCGGCCATGATCCTCACGCTCGCCTACGACCGCCGTTTCGCGTTGGGCGTGGCGTCGATGCTGGGCATGCTGATTACGTTCGGCTTGGATCAGGGCATTGAGTTCTTCCTGATCCTGGAGACCGGCGTCGTCACCAGTTGCCTGATGCTCACCGACGTGCGTAACCGTGGGAAGCTGATCGAGGTTGGTGGCGCCACCGCCTGCGCCATGATCGCCGCCACCGCCGCCGCGGGCGCGCTGAACATGGACCCGCTGCGGTTCGTGGCCTACAACTGCCTGTACACGGGCGCAGCGGGTCTGGCGGTCGGGTTCATCGTGCTGGGCATCCTGCCGTTCATCGAACGGACGTTCCGCATTACCACGAGCATGACGCTGCTGGAACTGGCCGACGCCAGCCACCCCCTGCTGCGTCGCCTGGCAGTGGAAGCCCCCGGCACCTACAGCCACAGCCTGAACGTCGCCACGCTCGCCGAAGCCGCCGCCGAAGCAATCGGTGGCAACTCGCTGCTCTGCCGCGTCGCCGCGTACTACCACGACGTCGGTAAGATCAACAAGGCCGACTACTTTGTGGAGAACCAGTCGGGCGGTGAGAACCGCCACCTGAACCTGTCGCCATCGGTGAGCCTGCTGATCATCATCGGCCACGTGAAGGACGGCATCGAACTGGCCCGTGAATACAACCTGCCCGCCAGCGTGCTGCCGTTCATCCAGCAGCATCACGGCACGACGCTGGTCGAATACTTTTACCATCGCGCCTGCACGCAAAAGGACGGCGACCAGCCTGCCATCAGCGAGACGCAGTACCGCTACCCCGGTCCCAAGCCGCGCAGCAAGGAAGTCGCGATTGTGATGATCTCCGACGCCGTGGAAAGCGCCACCCGGGCAATGAGCGAGCCAAACCACAACCGCGTGGAAATGCTCGTGCACGAGTTAACGATGAAGCGCCTGCTGGACGGCCAATTGGACGAGTGCGACCTGACGATGCGTGACTTGGAGCGGATCGAACGCGCGCTGGTCAAGACGCTGCTGGGCATCTACCACGGCCGCATTGCCTACCCCAGCACCTCGAGCCTGCAAGCGACGGCGACGCCAACGGCTGGACCGAACATGCGGACGGCATAAGTGTGCGGTCCGAGCCGTAGCATGGGCGTCTCGCCCATGCGTGTGGTAGTGCCAAGAAAAGTTTCTTAGTGGCCGCCATTCCAGTCGAAGCGGTCCGCCACTAGAAGAACGCGATTCCAATCTACAAGCATGGGCGAGACGCCCATGCTACGGTAGGCCCGACGCTCCCTAATCTGATGCCTCTCACCATCACCGCCACCCTCGGCAAAGCCTTCGTCCCGCGGTTACGAAAGTACCTGAAGAAGGCCATCCCGCTCGTCCCCAACGCTCCAGAAGAAATTTCGCTGGCGCTGGTGAACGACAAGCTTATGTCCGAGCTGCACCAGCGGCACCTGAACATACCGGGCCCAACTGACGTGCTGACCTACGAACTGGATCATGACACCACCGGCTGGTGTATTGCGGGGGAAATCGTGGTCTGCGTGCCCGAGGCGAAGCGGCAGGCGAAGGAACGGGGCACGACAGTAGATAACGAATTACTGCTTTACGCTTTACATGGTGTGTTGCACCTGGCGGGGTTCGACGATAGAACCGAGCGGTTGTTTCGTGAGATTCACACCATGGAAGACGATATCCTGACCCGTATTGGGGTTGGGCCGGTGTTCAAGCCTGCCGCCAAGGCCACTGCGCGTGTTACGGGCCGTCGTCGCAACCGCACGAGGGCCAGAGCCGACTGATGTCACCACTGCTTAACTTTGCCGCCATCGCCGTCGCAGGCGTGGGTTCGCTGTACTTTACGTCGTTAACCTACGCCCTTCGTGAGCTGTCGCGCGCGCGCTTGAGCGACTACTTCGACAAGACCGGCGACGACCGCTGGCTTGAGCCAACGATGGAGAAGCAGGACGACCTGATCCTCGTCACCGCCATTGGTCGGATGTTCTGCAACCTGTTCATCCTGCTGACGATCCTGGTCGCGTTCAGCCACACCGGTTGGGCGATGTGGCAGCAGTACCTGTCGGCCGTCATCGTGGCGGCGATCTACACGGGCATCGTCTCGGTCGCGCTGCCGCACGCGCTGGCCCGGCACATCGGCCACGCGATCGTTGGGCAGTCGGTGCGATTCCTTCACTTGATGCGCGTGCTGCTGGCGCCGTTGACCGCCCTGCTGCTGTGGGTGGACAAGGTCGTCAGCCGCATGGCCGGCGGCGACGATCCGGAAGTGGAATCCGACCAATTCGAACAGGAGATCCTCTCGGCCGTCGAGGAGGGGCAGAAGGAAGGCATCGTCGGCGAGCAGGAACGGGAGATGATCGAATCGGTCATCAGCTTCCGCGACACCACCACCGGCCAGATCATGACCGCCCGCCCGGAGGTGGTCGGCATCGACATCGGCGCCACGCTCGACCAGGTGAAGCAGATGCTGGAAGAGTCGGGCCACAGCCGCCTGCCCGTCTTCCGCGGCACGCTCGACCAGATCGTCGGCATTCTGTACGCCCGCGACCTGCTGAAGCACCTCGGCCTGCCCGCTGATAAGTTCGACATCAAGTCCGCCATGCGGCCGGCGTTCTACGTGCCGGAAACCAAGCCCCTCAGCGATTTGCTGAACGACTTCCGCCTGCAGAAGGTCCACCTTGCCGTCGTCCTCGATGAGTACGGCGGCACCGCGGGACTGATCACCATCGAAGACATTTTGGAAGAACTCGTCGGCGACATCTCCGACGAACACGAGCCGGCCGAGCCCGCGATGATGAAGCGCCTCGACGACCAGACCTGGGAGGCGGACGCCCGCGTCTACATCGACGAGCTCAACCGCGTGACCGGCACCAGCCTCCCCGAGGACGCGGGCTACGACACGCTCGGCGGCTTCGTCTCCACCACCATGGGCCGCATCCCCGAAACCGGCGCGACGTTTGAAAGCGAGAACGTGAAGTTCACGGTCTTAGACGCCGAACCGCAGAAGGTGAACCGCGTGAAGATTGAGTTCGCCCTCCAACCCGCCGAGGGGCCCACGGGGTTGTAAGCTCCGCCTTATTCTTACCCATTACTGGCCGCGCGCGATCGCGCAGACCGCAGTTCGCCATGTTCATCCCAAAAGGGGGCACGCTTGTTCAAGACGATTCGGATCGCAGTGTTGTTGCTCGCCTTGTTCGCGGCCGCCGATGGTTGCCGGCGCAATCCGGGCTATCTCGATCCGCCTGCGCCGCTGACGGAACTGGCGGTGTTGCGTGGAGTCGACCAGACGTACATCCAGGTGATCGACAACGCGAAGGTGATCAGCGGCATGTCGATGCACGCCAGCGGTGGCAATGAAGTGAAGGTGACCGGCGGCACGCACCGGCTGCGCGTCTACACGATGGCCAAAGGCATGCAGCGGGCCGCGATGCAGCACGAGTTCACGTTCGACTTTAAGGCGGGACACCGCTACCAACTCTCGCCGGCGGAAGATTCCGTGTCGGCACTGGCCGTTCGCGACCTGACGGCCGGTGTCACCGTGAACGTCAACTGATCGTCCCGCGGCATTCCCGGTGTTCAACGGAACGTGACGGCGGACTTGGTCGATCGATCGAACAGGCGCACGCCGTAGGTCGACATCGACAAGTCGTACGTTCGCCCACCCCGCAGCGTGAGCGGTACGCGTCGCCAGCCATCGGTGAAGTAGACCGTTACCTGATGATCGCCCGCCGACAGCGTCAGCGGCTCCTGCTTTGCCAGGAAGCCGGGCGCGGGCAGTCGAGCGCCATCAATGTCGCCGATCACCAATCCAACGGGCACGAGCGTCGCCATCTTGTCGACGGCGAGCGCCGGCGCGGTGTACAGTGGCCGCGGATCGGCCGGGGCGGCACAGGCGGTCAGGCCCGACATTGCGATCGCGACCAGTAGCAGTCGGAAGGTGGCGGCCGTTGGGATCATCGGGGCGGCCTCTGGATCAGAACTTCACCGACGTGTTGGTCGTTTGGTCGGTGATCTGCAACCCGCCGATGAAGCTCGACTTGCCGAAGGTGTAGCGGTGGCCAGCCTGGAAGTTATACACGACGCCCCACGTCTGGCTGCTGTTGCTGCCGATAGCCTGGATCGTCACTCGCCGCTCGCCCGGTTGCAGGACGACCGAGTTGCCACTGAACGACGACTGGAAACTGTCGACCCGCGCCCCATCGACGTCCGTGACGGCGTACCCGCCGCTCTCACTCTTCAGTTCGACCAAGGCGTTCAACTGACCCAACGGACGCATGTACTTCGGCCGGCCATCGTTGCATGCCGACAAACCGAGGCTGGCAGTCACGAGCAGGATCGAGATCAGACGGAAAAACGTCACAGGTCCACTCCCTTTTCTAAATGCGGATGAGGTTGGTCGGAGGGAGAGTAGCGATTTGTGGTAGGCGTGCAAGAAAACGGCCTCTGTCACGCAGGTGACAGAGGCCGTTGCGTTTGAATTTGAAAAGGCCCTTAAGCCGCGTCTTCCACGTCCAACGGTGGCAGGTCGCCCGGCGTCGAGGCCGTCTTGCCGTCCTTGTTCGCCGTGCCGTTCAGGTCGAGAGCATCGACGAGCTTGGCCGGCACCTCACCCGTGTTCTTGCACTTCGGGTAGCCGCTGCAGCCCAGGAAGTAGCCCCGGCGGCCGCTGCGGATGATCATCGGCTTGCCGCACTCGTCGCAGTCGATGTCCGTCGTCGTGCCGTTGTGGCTCTTGGCGGCCGCGGCGGCGGGGTTGCTGGCGATCACCTTGGCAGCCAGTTCCTGCGCCTTGGCCGACTCTTCGTTCAGCAATGGCAGCAACGCCTCGATCTGCGCCAGGTCCGCACCTGTCAGCTTCTTGGCCATCTTGGTCGAACGGCATTTCGGGAACGAGCTGCACCCCAGGAACGGCCCGCGCTTGCTGTTGCGCAGCAGCATCGGGCTGCCGCACTTCTCGCAGGCCACGGTCGTCTTGATCGGCGCCGGCTTCGGGGGCAGAGGGTTGCCCTCCTTGTCCAGGTTGATGATCATCGAGCAGCTCGGCTCGCCCTTCTCGTTCTTCACCGAATAACCGCTGCAGCCCAGGAACTCGCCGAAGCGGCCCTTGCGCTTGATCATCTCGCGATCGCAGATCGGGCACTTGTGCTCGGAAACCTCGCGCAGCGTCGGCTTGCCCTGAATGTCCACCGGCTGCGTCGTGCCGCACTCGCGCTCCGAGCAAGCCAGGAAGAACCCGCTCTTGCTGATGCGGTACAGCATCTGGCTGGCGCACTTCGGACACTTGTACTTGCTGGGCGTGCCGCCGGCATGCTCGATCTTCCCAAGCGCGCCATCCACCACCGCGTGGAACGGGCCGTAGAAGTCCTGGAGCAGCTTGATCCAGTCGGCGTGTTCCTCTTCCACCTTGTCCAGCTTCAGTTCCATGCCAGCGGTGAAGCCGACATCGAGGATCTCCGGGAAGGCCTGAATCAGCTTGTCGGTGACAATGCTGCCCAGCATCGTCGCGTAAAACCGTCGGTCCTGCTGGGCCACGTATTGGCGGTCCTGAATCGTCTGGATAATGCTCGCGTACGTACTCGGCCGGCCGATGCCCAGCCGTTCCAGTTCCTTCACCAGGCTGGCTTCCGTAAAACGCGGCGGCGACTGCGTGAAGTGCTGCGTCGGATTCAAATCAATCGGGTAAACCGATTGACGCTCCTTCAAATCAGGCAGCAACTGATCTTCGCTCGCCACGCCCGCAACCCGCATGAACCCGTCGAAGACAAGCTTGCGACCCGTTGCGCGGAAGACCGCATCGCCCGTGCCGTTGCCGTTCGTCGCCAGCGTGATTACCGTCTGATCGAACTCTGCATTGCTCATCTGGCACGCGACGAAGCGGTTCCAGATCAGCTGATACAGCTTCGCTTCGCTCTGCGACAGGCGATTGCGCGCCTCGCTCGGCGTCAGGTCCAGGTTCGTCGGGCGGATGGCCTCGTGGGCTTCCTGGGCGCTCTTGTTGCTGCTGCTATAGAAGTTGGGCTTCTCCGGCAGATACTTATCGCCGAACTCGCTCTTGATGTACCCGCGGGCCATGTTGAGCGCGTCGCCCGACAGGTTGGTACTGTCGGTACGCATGTAGGTGATGTGGCCCGCCTCGTACAGCGTCTGGGCCGTGCGCATCGTCTGCTGTGCACCCATGCCGAGTCGGCTGCTGGCCGACTGCTGCAGCGTGCTGGTGATGAACGGCGCCGGTGGACGGCTGGTCGTACGCTTCTTCTCAATCGAGCGCACGGCAAAGTCCGGCGCCTTCTCCATCACGCCGTGAATCGTCGTCAGCTTCTGGGCCGGGCCCTTCGCCTCGGCGTCCTCGGTCGTGTCGACCTTGGTCACCTTCATGCCGAGGATCTCGACCGCCTTGCGGGCATCGTCGGCACTCTTCGGCTCAAACTTCTTCCCCGCCAGTTCAACCAGTTCCGCCGTGAATGAATCGTGCTCGCCGAGCCACTTCTCGCGCTCGACCTTCGACCGCTCGCCGTTGTTCTCTGCCAGGAACTTCGTCCAGTCGCTCGCGATCGTCTTGCTCACGTCGGCGGTCGCCGCTGCGAAGATGCCGGCGATCTTCCAGTATTCCTCGGGGATGAACGCCTCGATCTCCCTTTCGCGCTCCACCACCAGCCGCACCGCCACGCTCTGCACGCGGCCGGCACTCAAACCCTTGGCCACCTTCTTCCACAGCAACGGCGAGATCTCGTACCCCACGATGCGGTCCAGAATCCGCCGGGCCTGCTGTGCATTCACACGGTCGATATCGATCTTCTGCGGCTTGGCGAACGCCTTTTGAATCTCGGCCTTGGTGATGGCATTAAAGATCACCCGCTTGGCCTGATCATCGGGAATGCCCAGCGCCTGCTGCAGGTGCCAAGCGATGGCTTCGCCCTCGCGGTCCAAGTCGGTTGCCAGGTAGATGTCGGGGGCGTCCTTCGCCAGCTTCTTCAGCTCGGCGATCACCTTCCCACGGCTCTGCAAGATCTCGTAATCCGGCACGAACGTCTTCAAATCGACGCCCATCCCCTTGCTCGGCAGATCGCGGACGTGCCCCATGCTGGCCCGGACGACGTAATCGTCGCCCAGGTACTTGTTGATCGTCTTCGCCTTGGCGGGCGATTCCACGATCACGAGATGCTTGCCGGTCTTCTTTTTCGCCATGAAACAACATCCTCAGCAGCCTGATCGAACACCGACCCGACGGCTGTGCCCGCCACCCGCTCGCCCATAACAGGGGGAGGGCAACTAAAGCTATTATCTATACGTATGTCAAGCCGCTTGGTGCGGACCATCCCTCCTCGTCATTCGTAAACGCCGACGAGGATGGCAGTTACCGAAACCACAGCCCTTCCAATCGGCTATACTCCGGCGATTCACTTTCACTTTGTTGTCGTAGAGATGGACGAGGATGGGCAGGAATATACCTCACGCACCTCAGCGCAAGTGCGTTTTTTCGGGTCCCCTCTCCTGGTACCCCGGGGGAGGGTTAGGGTGGGGGCGCATGTGCTTCAATCTGGGCGGCCCCCTCCCTAACCCTCCCCCGCGAGTACGCGGGAGAGGGGACCGTATAACTGCGTCAGGCATGTGATTGCCCGAAGGTGCCCCCCGCCTCACCCCTCGTACGCCCCCACCCACCTTTTGCTCTGATGATCCCGAATCCGCAGCCGCCACCGGCCCGCCGGCATCAACTCCAGAATCGCCGAATGGCTGCCCGGCGACCTTAGCGATTCAATCGCCGACACGTTGAACTGCCGCAACGCCTGCCCGGTCACCTCGTGATCGCGCTCCCACGGGTCGGCCTTGTTCCACACAAGGTCGCCGATGTGCGCGTGCCCGTGCATCACCAGTTTCACGTTCGCCGGCAACGGCAGCATCTGATTCAACAACGGCGACGGTTTCTGCCCGCCCGCAAACGCATAGTGGGCCGCGATCACCACCGGCCCCGCGTACTGCGCGATCGCGTCGCGCAGCCGTTCGTACGTCGCCCGCGTATGCGGATACGCCCCCGCTACCGCTTCCTTCGGCCCGCCATGCGTCGTAAACCACGATCCATCGCTGTCCGCGTGATCACCCAGAAACACCACCAGGTAATCGCCCATCCTTCTCGCGAAGAACAGATCGTCCGTCCGCGGCTGCGTCGCCCACTGTCGCTCGGCGATCGCCCGTTCCCACAGCGGATACCGGTTCCTGCCCGTCTCCCGCCTTAAATCCATATCGTGATTGCCCAGCAGGTAACAGACCGGCACGTCCACCCGCCGCATCTGCTGGATGAAGACTGCCGCCACCCGCTCGAGCGCCGCCTCGTCCGCCCCGCGCTGCGCATCCCCCAGGCACCACGCCGCGTCCAACGGCCCCCCGACCTCCAGCACATCATCCACCGCCGCCGACATCATCGCCTGCGCGATGTCCGGATCGACTTGCTGAATATCCGAATACACCCACACCCGCGCCGCCGTCCCATCGCCCCCCACCGGCAACGCCGCCGCCTCCCGCAGATTCCACTGATCCATGATTGCAATAAACGCCGAGACCCGATCCAACGCAAGCACCCGCTGCGAAGCCCGCCCCCGCTCTCTTCCGTTCGCGTCCGCTCTCCCCCTCTTCTGTAGGACAGGCATTCCTGCCTGTCTGTCACCCCGTCTTCCTCTCCCCCCGTATTCAAAGAAGCATCAAGTGCGCACCTTCCCCACCAGCGTCGCCGTCGGCATCCAGCCGACCTGTTTCGATTGCAACTTCTGCAACCCATCGATAAACGCCACATCCTCCATCACCGCCGGGCGAATCGCGATGTTCCCCTTCGGCGCCGGCGGCGCCTGCCGCGCCGCGACGAGTTCGTTCGAACGAATGACGATGTCAGCCATCACATTTCCCTTGCTAACGCCCAACAAAAAAACGACCGACCGCGGTCTCCCGCGCCCGGCCGTGTACTGCACATCACGGCCACACGTCACGCCGCGATCTTCAGGCTCGCCGCGCCAACGCCACCACCCTGAATGTTGGTGCCGATCGGTACGCTCACGGGGCCCGTCTCGCCGCGGTGGTTGCACCACGCCGCACAGACGTACACCTTCGTGCCGCCCGCCACCGTCTCCGGAAAATCGATCCGGAACTGCGGGCGGGTCGCCGGGCCGGCGAACTGCCAGAGCGACGGGTCGGTCGGGTAGTCCTCGCCGACGAACGTGTACACGAACGCCGACGAGATGCCCTTGCGCTCCTCGACCGTCGTGCTACCGTGGTGGATCTTCACGATCACCGTACGGTTGGCAACCGACACGAAGTCGACGGCCGGCCGGGTCGTCGGCGGCCCGTGGCGCGTGGGCGACTTCCTGGGATAAATTCCCAGATCGCTCTTGAGCGCCAGGCTCACATTTTCGCGGCCGGCAATAGCCATGCCCAAGGCGTACGCGAAGGTTTTGGCCGCGGTGCGAGCCTCGTTCTTCGTGATCACCAGGGACTTGCTACGGTTCGCCGGATCGCAGGCGAGCAGCGCCGATTCAAAGCTGGCTACACGCGTAGCCAGTTCGGTCGCTTCTACCATCGTCACCTCGTAGGTGCCGGTGGACGCGTTTATTTTTCCGCTGTAGCTCTTCAAAGCCGCCAGCAGGTCCCCATCGCGTTGGGGGAAGATGAGCGTCATTTGCATGACATCTCCTAACTCTATATAGCGATTGCGGGCTCTCGCCTGCCGGCCCCACGCCAGCCCCACCGACCCGTGTTACCCCTATAGTCGGCCTGACCGCACCCCCACTTTATTGCACTGCGGCCAGAAATCGGTTTTCCCTCAATATTCGATGGATTGAGCACAGACCCCACCCCGCCGGCGTATGGCCCCTCTCCCGGTACTCCGGGGGAGGCTGGGAGGGGGTCTCCCCTCACCGCCTGCACGCCTCTCCCCGCCCCGACCCGCCCAAGTCCATCCCCCGTCCCCGCCTCAACTTACACTCGCGCCCGCCCCCCACCCCCGCCGCTTCGGCTAGCCGGCCGAACGTCCGCATAATGATTTCTCGTTTACTCTCACGCCCTCAGAGTAACCCTCACGCCCTCCCGTTTACTGCGCAACCCTCCCGTTTTCCCTGCGACCTTCCCATTTACTCTGACGCCCTCCCATTTACTCTCACGCCCGCTCGTTTACCCTGAGCCCGTCCCATTTACCCTGAGCCCTTCACAGTAAACGACACGCCCTCCCATTTACTGCGCGACCGTCAGAGTAAACAACACGCCCTCCCATTAAACGAGAAGCCTCACCGTTTTCTCCCAAGCCCGTCGGGTGGCACAGATTCGTACTCGTACCTGTGCTTCACGACGGCCAACACGCACAGGCAGGAGTACCAGCCCGTGCCACCCGCCGCAGTCGGTGACCCCGAACGCAAGGTGGCATGCCTTCGGGTGTGGATGCGGGTGCCATGGCCACGCGCTCGGGAGACCGTCCGGACGATCAACGCATCGTCCCGCGTGGCCATGATTTCAGCCCCGACCTCAACCATGGCCACGCTCGATCCCCCTCCGCTGATCGACGCGAACCGCCCGCGTGGCCATGCCACCCGCCTGTGGCACCCAGCAACAACAATTTGATTGCGGGTAGAGATTTGGCGACATATCCTGCTCGGGGCCGTGGATAATACGTCTACGGAGACGATTTAATTGTAGTTATGCAGCGGGGGCAATCATGACTCGCACATCGTTTCTCATTGTCGGACTCGTCACCGCTGCCGTCGGCTGTGGAGATCGTTCGTCTAGCCCACGAAGTCCCGCGGCGACAGCGCCCTCATCAGCCGAAGCCGCGTCCACGTTACCTTCGACGACGCAATCTCCCTCGGCGATTCGCTGGCGGTCGCTCCCGTCGCCTACACCCGAAGAATACGCGCGAATCGTCGATGCGTGCATGAACTACACCCCCGCTCCTGACATGATTGTCCTCACTCAAGACGGGTACGAGGGCGATCGATTGCGGTTGAAGCCGCCGAACGCGAACTACCGCATTCCTGATGGCGGCGGGACGACTGCGTTCGCGCCACCGGAATGCGAGGCGCTCAACCCTACGCATCCGATGAGCGGCATCCATCGTGCCGGTTGGTACGGCTCACTCATCTTCATGCATGCCCGCAAGACGCCCGACAAGCGCGAGCTGCTTGCGGTGGTAACTTGGCCACACTACAGCGGGTCGTACGGCCTTCGCGTGACGTTGGTCGAGTTGGACCGAAACGACCCTGGCAAGCGGCGCGCGGTTACGACGTTCGCCGTGCCTCGCGGGGCGCTGCTTGCGGCAGACGATCCGCAGCCGGGAATTGGCGTTGTTCAGCAGTTGCGGTTCTTCGCCGGGCAGCCTGACCCGAAAGACGAATCGGCGTGGACAATTCGCTACACCGTCGCTGCTGATCGAAATGCGAAGGCGCTGCCCGGGTTGATCCAAATGAAGCTGGCGGGTGAGCCGGAGTTGGCAAAGGACGATTGGCCAATGCGGCACCAGGGAAAGGTGCCGATGCAGATCTCGGTGCACCGTCCGGACGGCACAGTCTGGACGAACTGACGGCGGTCCGGCCCGCTGCATAACCCGGCAATGCAACGGACCGTGCCGGCGGTACAGTTACTGGTGGACTGGAGCCGCGCTTGCGCCGGCCCGGCCGTTGATCGCCACTACGTTATCCACCGCATGCAGTCGCTCTACGATCGAGTCGTCGCCTTCGTCGCAAAGGAGCGCGCGGTACGCGCCGATCGTCTGAAGCCGGAGACCACCCTGTTCGGTGACCTCGGCACGGACGGCGATGACGGTATCGAGTTGTTGGAGGATTTCGCTCGCGAGTTCCAGGTAGATATGAGCGGCTGCGACGCGAGCCGCTATTTCGGTCCCGAAGGGTTGCCGCTTTGGTTCCTGTTCGACTGGATCATCCTGGCCTTCCGTCGGGGCACGCCGGAAGAGCGAGCACGGTTGCAGCCGATTCGGATCGCCGAGCTTGTTCGCAGCGCAGAGTTGGGCCGCTGGGCGGTGGATAACCCGCCGCTGGAGCGGACCGCGGCGGCGGTATAGTCCTCTTGCGGTCGAGCGTCCGCGCGTGCGCCGCCGCGGCCGTTGATCGCCACTACGTTATGTTGCTCGGGAGGCGGAAAAGGGGTCACGTCTGATTTTCCTTGGCGTTGATCGGCGCCGTCGATAGCATCGCACGCATGGCGCGGGGACTACGGCCGGCGGCGGGCGGGGTCATCTACCACGTCCTCAATCGCGGCAACGCGGCGGGTGGCATGTCCTTCGAATGTGGGTGCCATGGCCACGCGGGGGGAGACCGTTGGATGATCGGATGGACGTCCCGCGTGGCCATGTCTTTCGTTCGGACTAAGACATGGCCACGCTTCGAACGCTTCGGCTGACGGGCGCGATCGGCAGGCGTGGCCATGGCACCCATCCCACCGGCACCCGCCGGGTGGCATGTCCTTCGGAAGTGGGTGCCATGGCCACGCGGTGGAAGTCCGTTGGATGATCGGATGGACGTCCCGCGTGGCCATGTCTTTCGTTCGGACTAAGACATGGCCACGCTTCGACCGCTTGGGGCTGACGGCGCGATCGGCCGGCGTGGCCATGGCACCCGCCGTCGGTCACGGCACTCCACGTCATGGTTTGGGTTTTCATCAGAGGGTCGGCAAACCCTCGCGGTCGATCGGCAGGGGGCCGGTTCGAACGCCGGCGTAGCCTCGTAGGGTCCGCTGGTACTCCTGCGGACCATTTCGCCGGGTGCCACAGGTCGCGGTACGCCGAGACCTGTGTCTTCTGTCACAGATAAGACACAGGTCTGCGAGTACGCCGACCTGTGGCACCCGGCTAACTCAAAACCAGAATACGGGAAGGGCAACAGAAACAGTTTGGCGTGCAATAGCGGGTGGGGTAACCTCTTAATGAACGAATCAGGGCAGGAGCCGGTTTCCTGCTATCTGGTTCGCGAACCAGATATTGAGATGTTATTCAGCGGGAGCACCACCATGCATGACGTGCTGCGACGTCTGCACGAATATGTGACGGAACACCCGCAGACCGCGGTCTTCGACCCACCTGCGAGCGACGCGCAGATCGCCGACGCGGAGCAGGCGCTGAAGCTGCCGATCCCCGACGAGTACAAGGCGCTCCTTCGCCACTTCGACGGCGGCTTTCTCATTCGAGGTCGGACGCGGAACGACTGGTTCGGCAAGGAGCCCGAAGCCTGGAACAGTAACCAGTTGATGGGTTGCACGGGGCTGAGCTGGGCGACCGACGCGCTGAAGGACATGTACTGGATTGATCTCGACGTGCCGTGGGAGCACGTTGGATTCTGCCACACCGAAGATCAGCAGTTCCTGGCTTTCGCGCCGCCGAGCCACCAGTCGCCCGGTGCCGTCTTACGAGTCATCGAGGGCGAGATGCCGCCGAACTGGACCGCGATCTACCCGACGTTCGCCGCGTTTCTCGATGCGTACCTGCTACTGGAGGGTCACCGCGACGTCGCTTGGCCAGACTTCCGCGGTGTCGGCGGCACGGCCGCTGAATAACCAGCCGCTGGAATGGACCGGCCCGGCGGAACGGTCCTTTTAGTTTGAAGTGTGGTCGGTGCCGGGCCGGCCATTCAACGTCGGTCCGGTATCCCACAGATGGCTTTCGATGACAGACATACCGAGCCACTGATACTGATCGCGTGCGTGGCATTCGTGCTCGCGGTCGGATTGCCGTTCGTTAACAACCGCGGGTGGTCGGGGTTCAACGTCCTGACGGGCGTCGCCATCGGCATCGTCACGTTGATTTTCCTGATCGGTTTGTGCTTTGGCGTGAACTGGATGCTGGAGCGGTGGACGTCTCGAAAGAAATAGGCGGGTGGCACAGGTTGGGTACGCCCAACCTGTGGCATTGATCTGCTGACGATGCAATTAAGGATCGGCGACGATGCCGGGCTCTACTCCGATAACACAGGTTGCGAGTACACAACCTGTGCCACCTGCCAGTGAACGGCAATCCGTTATGCGGCGGAACCTATTGAACATCGTGGCGGTCGTTTCGGCATTGCTGTGCGCGGCAAGTGTCGTTCTTTGGGTGCGGAGTCATTGGCGTTCCGACTCGATCGAGTATGGCTCCAGCTTGAACGCCGACCACGCGCAGACAACACGAACGGTCGTATCGGAACACGGTTCGATCCAATACGCGCGGGCACGCATGGAGTATCGATCACCACCCGCTCGGTTGGAGTGGAAATCAGGATGGCGAATCGCGTCCCTCGCTGTGGACGACATGTACGACACGCCGGAGGAATTTGCCCGTCGCTGGGGCGGCAGCGAGTTCCTCGGCTTCGCCTACGTGGGCCTTAGCCAGACTTCACCTAACACGGGCCCGTGGCAGCAACGGTACCGTTCCACGCAGGTGATCGTCCCGCATTGGGCGGTGGCACTTTTGCTGGGCATTGCCCCTGCGTGCGGGCTGTACGGTTGGTTTCGCCGTCGTCGCCGAGTTGCTGGAACGTGCTTCAATTGCGGCTACGATCTCCGGGCGACCCCTAAAGGCTGCCCCGAATGCGGCACCGTGCCGGAACGCTCACCCCCGACCGCCGCATAACCAAACGACTATGAATCCCGTTTGGGGTCAAGTGTGAAGTTGGCGCGCACCGCATTTGTGCTTCCTCTTTCACAGACGCATTTCTCTTCCGTGGTTGGCTTTGCGGGGCGCGTGCCTTGGCGGCCGGTGCGCTTCAGACGACTGTTCGATGGTCATCCCGTTGCGCGCTCTCGCGCTCGGGGAGCCTCATTCACCCGGTCCCGTAGGGGGTTCTTCAGCACACGGCTTCCCGGCGCGGACGACGTGTGCTGAAGCACGCCCTACCGAACTTCTGCACCCGTGGGCCATCTTCAGGCGCTGCCGGGGGATTCATTTGCATTGGTCAGGGATTAGGGGTTCCGCCGGGGCCGGGCGTGCGTTAGGATGATGTCGTTCGTTGTCCGCTCAGCCCGACCCTCATCATCGCCCACCGGTTGATCCTGGTTTGCCTGATTGCCTTTGTTTAAGGTGCAGGTAAACGCATGGCCAGCCGTAAGCATGTTCTGATTATCGAAGACCACGACGACAGCCGCGAGCTGCTGGCGGGGTTACTGCGCCGCGAGGGGTTCGAGTTGCACGCGTACGACCGGTGCGAGGGGGCCGAGCGGCACCTGGCGGCGGGCGACATCGACGTGGCGCTGCTCGACGTGCGGCTGCCGGGCCGCGGGGGGGACGACTTCGGCAAAGAGCTGCGGGCGCGAAGTCCGAGGACGATGATCGTGTTCATCACGGGCGAACCGGAGATCGCCCCCTTGAAGGCGGCCGTGCCCGATAGCTTCGTGATTCGCAAGCCGCTCGACGTCGCGGTGCTGCTGCAGTTGCTGGCCTGATTCCACACGGAAGAGCGGCACGGGGCGATCCGTCCGAACCTGCTGGACGATCACGCCCAACCTTGATCCCCTGACGCCGGCGCCGAGACGGCGGAACGGGACGTCAACAGTGCTTTTTGAGGAGGCTGACGATCTGCTCGATGTCGTAGGGCTTCGTCACGTGGCTGAGGAATCCCGCGGCTCTTGATCGAGCTTCATCTGCCGGGTAGGCGTGTCCCGTGACGGCGATTCCCTTGATGCGTTGGTCGACGGGCCTGCGGTCGTGGATCTGTTTGATGAGGTCGCAGCCGTCGCCGTCGGGCAATGCGAGGTCGCAGAGCAGCATGTCGAAGCGGGTGGCGTCGAGCTTTGCGATGGCCTCCTCGATGCTGCCCGCGGTCTGGACATGCCAACCAGGGGTGCGGGCAAGCAGCCGTTGCAGCATCTCCGCCGAGTCGGCGTGGTCCTCGACGACTAGGATGTTGCAACTATTCATGTTCAGCCCGCTTTCTGGCGAAAGTCTACCACGCCTTGGGCCAAGGTGGTAAGGGAAATGGCACACCGATCTTTTGGGAAATCCGACATTGTCGAAACCCACAAGCTGTGTCACAAGGGGATATCCCTGAGGATGTACCATGATAGTAATCGTCGACGACCACCCGGACATCTGCCGAGGCATCGAGCTAACGCTCAGGCTATCGGGCTTGCCCGCACGATGCTTTTGCGATCCCTTCAAAGCGCTCGTCTTTGTTCGGAAGGAACGCCCGACGCTGCTGCTGCTGGACATGATGATGCCCGGGATGAGCGGCATTGAACTGCTGACGGCGGTACGGGCCGAGCCGAATTTGCAGGGCCTACCGGTGGTGATGATGTCGGCCTGCCCCACCGAACGGGCCGTTGCCGACGCTGCCCGGCTCGGGGTCGGACTCGTGCTGAGCAAGTGCAATTTCGAGTGGAGCCAGTTGCCGAAGCTGATCAGCCGGTCCGTCTAGGCAAGACGGGTGGCACAGGGGGATATTCCAGACTTTGGGGGTCCATCAGTGCACGTCGCCGGCTCCGGTGGTGGGCGGACGGCCGCCGCGGCCTTCCTACGGCGGCCGTCTGGTCTTCACACGTGTAGCTTTTAGATCCGGGCCAAGGCGCGCCGTTCCCTCTCCCGGATGCGTTGGGAGCGGACTGGATTTATCCCATACCTATCGGGATGAGGGGCCGAACGTCTGGTGCATCGCTGGGCACACGAGTCCGTTTCGCTCGACCTACTTCCCTGCGAGTTTCGCGGCCAGCCCGGCGACGTGTTTGCCTTGGAAGCGGGCGATCTTCAGTTCGTTTTCGCTGGGCATGCGTTCGCCCTTCGGGCCGGTGATGGTCGATGCGCCGTACGGCGTGCCGCCGCTCATCTCGTCGAGCGTCAGCAGTTCCTGCGCCGCGTACGGTACGCCGCTGACGACCATGCCTTGGTGGTAGAAGAACGTGTGGAGGCTGATGAGCGTCGTCTCCTGCCCACCGTGCTGACTGGCGGTGCTGGTGAAGGCGCTGCCGACCTTGCCGATGAGCGCGCCGTTTTGCCAGAGGCTTCCGGTGGAGTCGAGGAACGCCTGCATCTGCGCCGTCGCGCTGCCGTAGCGCGTGCCGGTGCCGAGGATGATCGCGTCGGCTTCGGACAGGCGCTTCGCATCGGCCTGCGGCACCTGGGCGAACGCCTTCTTGGCCTCGGTCGCGCCCATCTTGGCCAGGATGTCGGCCGGTAGGGTCTCGGCGACCTGATAGACCTCGACGTCCGCGCCCGCCCCGCGCGCGCCCTCGGCGATCGCCTGTGCCATGTGATACGTGTGACCGTACAAGCTGTAGAAAATGACCTGAACCTTCGCCGGCATAAATGTTCCTTCCTGGTTATGCGCGCGACTCGACGCGCGCTCGGAGGGACTCTAGCACGGTCGGTCGCAGGAAACTCGCGAAAATGATAGAGATCGGGTGCGGGCGTGTCATCGGCGTTGCGGTAAGCCGTATCGGTGCTCCAAAATATGATTCTGGCGCGTTCGCAGTGCCATATGTGCTGCCAATCTACAGGTTCATCGTGCGCGTCGCGCTGCTGGCCACGCGTGGCGTGGAACGATACGCGAGGCGATAGCGTGAATCGTAAGCGCCGCCGCCATCGCGCACGCGAAGCAGCAAGTCGAACGTTGCGCCGTTCAGGTACGGCAGGCGCACGCCGACGCGCGGGCCGCGCAGGTTCGTGTTGGCGGGCAGTTCGGCGTAATCCCAGCCGAGCAGCAGCGTCTCGGTCCCTTCACTGGCGAGGAACGCCTCGACGCGACCGGCCGGCACCGACTGCGGCGCGTCGGACAGCATCCACAGTTCCGGGTCGAACCACTCCCCTTCGCGCCACAGGTACTTGCTGATGCGCGCGCTCGCCAGCACGGGCCGCAACGCTTCGGCGACCGCCGCCAGCGCCGGCTTGGGCTTGCACGGCCACGACAGCAAACTGTTGTTGGCGGCGGTGGGCCACGGTTCGTTAAAGCACCAGTTGAGCGCCATCGACGCTGCTGGCTTTTGCCGCCGCGCTTCCTCGAACAGGCCCTTGTACCCTTCGGCCTGCAGCAGTTGCCCCTTGGCGACGAGGTCGGCCAGCGAATCGCTTTCGCCGAAGTACATCTCGATGAGGCCCATGTTCAGCCACGCGTCGGCCTCCCACGCCTTAAACGCGTGGTGCGATTCCCAACTGGTTCCGGCGCGCGGCGGGAACAACTCGTCGGCCGGGATGATCGTCTTCAGCGTCTCCACATCGGCCGGGCCGGGCATCCCGAACTCGGTGTAGGCCGTGTGGTTGGCGTTCTGAAAGAGCGACCACGCCTCGCCATCCCGCGCGTCGCGGAACGTGTAGTGGCCGTGGCCCATGCCGAAGACGGGTGAGGTCGGCAGGAACGGCCGCTGCGGGTCGTAGTCGTAGCAGTTGCGGTTCAGCAATCGCAGCGCGAGCGATTGGTCCGTCATGCCCGACCACGCGTTGAACAGCTCGTTTCCGCCGCACCAGATCACGACGCTGGGATGCCCGTAGAGCGCGCGAAGGATCGACCGCGATTCCTGGTCCAGCACGCGCAGGTACGCCGCATCGTCCGGATAGTTATTGCAGGCGAGTGGGAACTCCTGCCAGACCATGATGCCCATCTCGTCGCACAAATCGAAGAACGCCCGTTTCTGTACCGCGGCCCCGCCCCACATGCGCAGCAGGTTCATGTTCGACTGCTTCACGAGCGTCAGTTGCTCGCGATAGGTGTCGTCGGTCACGGCGCCGTGGAAGATGTCGGGCCCGACCATGTTCGAGCCCTTTCCGAACACGGGCCGGCCGTTGATCTCCAACTGGATGGGTGCCGTGCTGCGCCCCTTGGGAAATCCCGATGGCTCGTCCCAGGCGCCCGCGTTCATCACGAGCCTTACCCGCCGAAAACCGATGCGCGACGAACGCGCGTCGACGACCTTGCCTGCGTCGTCCAGCAGTTCGACCACCGACGTGTACAGCACCGGCTCGCCCTGATCGTGCGGCCACCACAACTTCGGCGATTCGATCGTGGCGTTCAGCGAAAGCCAGTCGCCTTGCGAAGTGGCCTCGTGGCTAACCACGACAATGCCCGCCGCGTCGGTCACTCGCCATCGCACGCGCGCCGCGACCTGTGCGGCCAACTCGACACTCAATCGCACGGCAACGCTGTCCAGCGCATCGTTCAACGTATACGACAGACTCGGTTCGCGCAGATGCTGCCGCGGGCGCGTCTCGAGATACGCCTCCTTCCAAATGCCCAGCGGGATGATGCGCGGATGGAAGTCCCACCCATAACTGACCGCCGGCTTGCACGAGCGGTTGGCCTGATCGCGATTCTTCCGCTCGGCGTCCGGGTACGACTTAGGCGCCGGAAACACCCGCACGTACAGCGTCGCACCGGCGGGCGCATGATCGGTCAGGTCGATCTCGATCGGCGTAAACATCCCCTCCTGGTCCACGAGCACCCGATCGCCCAGCAACACCTGACAGCGATAATCCACCCCGCCGCAGATGAAGATCAGCCGCTGGCCGTCCTGCAAGGCCACCTGAGGCAGCACCGTTCGGTACGTCCAGAAGCGATCTTCCAGCCCATCGTACTGCCGCCAGTTCTCACCGAACACGTGCGTCGGCCACCCTTGCGCACGAGCCCAGTCCAACTGAACCGCGCCCGGCACGACGGCGTCGATCCAGTCGGTCGGTCGATCGTCCTGCGTCGCGTGCGCCGCCACCTGCCAAGTCAGTTGCGTTCTCGGTTGCTGCATCTGCCGTCCTGTTCCTGTGCCTGTGAGTGACCGATCTCCACCGCCATCTTGCGCGAAGCAGGAACAATGATCGAGTTTCAGGAAGGGAAGCGCCTCGCGTTGCGCGAGCTAAAGATCACCTGCCTGCGATGCGTTCAGTTGTCCGTAGCTTGAACGCAACGATCAAATCGTCAGCTCGTGCAAGAGCAGGTCGCTCGAAATGCTGACGACGCGCTAACCCGGGGCTATCCGCCGCCGCCGTGTACAAGCAGCGAGCGGGGGTTCTGGGCGCCTGGGGCACATTGGAGATTTGATTAGAGTGGGCTTGACCAGAGGACCGTGCTATAATCTGACAGGTGCGTTACGTCGTTTCATACCTCACGCTATTGGCAGTGATGCTGACGAGCATTCACGTAATGCAACAGTCGCAGAATCCGTCGCTAGCGTGCCAGCAACAGACATCGCAGCCACAGGAGGCGATGGAAGACTGTTGCGATGCAGCTGCTGCCCGCGACTCCGGGCCGCAGGATAGTTCGACCGCATGCGACGATGGTTGCCTCGCGTGCGTATGCTGTAAGTCGGCCTCTTCCAGCTTGGTTTTGGCCGTCACCCTCTTGACCATTCCGGATGCGTCAACTGACGAACGTGCTCATGTAAGGCGCCTCGACCAGCACGCGTGCCCATCGCTACTGCCTTCCGTGCCCCCGCCACGAGCTTAGGGAACTGATCACGTGGATAACTGCCGCCCGATGAATGGGTGACGGTTTGAGCGTTCATTGAAGTTCTTCAGAGCCCAGGCCCCCATCATGGTTCCCGATGACACTGCGACCGCCATGCGGTCGCTCAGCCACCCCAACGGTTCTGCGCCTGCCGCAGTCCCGATGCGGCCGTACCCGTGGAAGACGCGCATCGCCCTGCCTGCGATAATCGCGCTGGCCGTCCTGGCGGCCACCGGTTGGTCCGCGCGCGACGCGGTGTTGCCGGCGACCGACGTTCGGGTGATCCCCGTTGTCCTCAAGCCGGTCAGCGAAGCAAGCCTGCCACCGGCAGCAGGCACAGACGCAAAGGCGAACAGCGCGGGCAGTGGCGTCATTGCGCAGGCGGCGGGATGGGTCGAGCCCGACCCCTATGCGGTGGCGGTGCCCGCCTTAACTGACGGCATCGTGCGCGACGTGCTGGTGCTCGAAGGAGATCGCGTGGCGGCTGGCGATGTCATTGTCCAGCTGATCGACGACGACGCGAAGCTCGCGGCCCAGCGGGCGGAGGCGGAGCTGGCTTCGAAGCGGGCCGAGCTGCAAGCGGCGCAGGTGCAGTGGGATAACCCCGTCGAACGCGAGCGGGCGGTCGCCGCATCGAAGGCGGCATTGGAGGAGTCGCGGGCGGAGTTGTCCAAGATCGATGCCGACGTCGCAGCCGAACGTGCGCGGGCCGCGGAGATGGCCGACCTCGCCGCCCGGCTCGAGCAGCTCGTGCCGCTGCGTGCGTCGGCCGAGCAGGAACTGGTGTCGTTGCGCTTCAAGCTCGAGGCGCAGCAGGCCGTGGTGAAGGCGACCGAGGCCCGTCGCCCGGTGCTTGAAGCCTTGATCCGCCAGAAGGAAGCAGAGGTCGCGGCCGCCGAAGAGAACGCCAAATTGCGAATCGAGGAGGCGCGCTCGCTGCAGGCGGCCAAGGCCGACGTCGCGCAGGCAGAGGTGGGCCTTGCTGAGGCAACGCTCCGCCTGTCGCGCACCGCAGTACGTTCACCGTCGGCCGGCGTGATCATGAACCGGTTGGTGGAACCGGGCAGCAAGCTGATGGCCGCGATGGACTCGCCTCAATCGTCGTACGTCGCGCGCCTCTACGAGCCCGCGAAACTCCAGGTGAGAGTGGACGTCCCACTGGCCGACGCGCACAAGATCGGCGTCGGCACCCAGGCGGACGTAACGGCCGAGGCGCTGCCCGGCCGCACCTTGCGCGGTGAGGTGACGCGCGTGGTCAACGAGGCGGACCTGACGAAGAACACGCTCCAGTTCAAGGTGCGGATCGTCGACGTCACGGACGCCCTAAAGCCCGAAATGCTCGCCCGCGTGAAGTTCCTTGCAACCACGCGTCCGGCACCAACGACCGCAACAGCGATTGCCGGGGCGCCCGGTGCGACGGGTGGATCGCACCTGCCGTTCGTTCCAGACCATCTCATTAAGCGCGACGGCCAATCAGCGTCAGTGTTAATCGCCGACCGGGACCGCAACCTCGCGATCCGCCGCCCCGTGACGCTGGCATCCGCCACCGAAGCCGGATGGGTCGCGGTGAGCGCCGGAATTGCTGCCGGCGCGGATCTCATCGCCGAGCCGAACGCGGTCGCGGACGGCGCCCGCATCCGGATCGTCGGCGAGGCATCTGCTACGGCGGTCGACGATGGTCGTTCCCACGGAAAGGATGGGCACTAGCCATGGCCTTTATCGAATGCAGAGGACTGACGCGCGAGTACCGCCGTGGCGAGAACGTCATCCGTCCGCTGGACGGATTGGACCTCGACATCGAGTGCGGAACATTCCTGGCCCTGATGGGCCCGAGCGGCAGCGGCAAGACGACGCTGCTGAACCTGATCGCCGGCATCGACTCGCCCACCTCCGGCACGCTGGTGATCGGCGGGACCGAGATCGGACGGATGAGCCGTTCCAAGCTTGCCACCTGGCGGGCAACGAACGTTGGGTACGTCTTCCAGCTCTACAATCTGGTGCCGGTGCTGACGGCCTACGAGAACGTCGAGCTGCCGCTGTTGCTTCATCCGTTGTCGCGCAAGGCGCGACACGAACGGGTGACGACGGCGCTCGATCTGGTCAGCCTGACCGACCGACACGATCACTTCCCGCGCCAACTCTCAGGCGGGCAGGAACAGCGGGTCGCGATCGCCCGCGCGATCGTTGGCGATCCGACGATCATCGTCGCCGACGAACCGACGGGCGATCTCGATAAGGCATCGGCATCGCAGATCATGGACCTGCTCGTGCGGTTGAACCAGGACCTGGGCAAGACGCTGGTCATGGTCACGCACGACCCGAAGTCGGCGGCGTACGCGAGGCAGGTCCTCCATTTGGAGAAGGGTCGCCTGGTCGAGCAACCGGCGATGGCCCATTAAACCGAAAGTGTCGAGATGATCTCAGCCAGATTTCTACCGCTCGTGCTCAAACAGCTGACGCGCCGCCGCGTGCGCACCGCGCTGACGCTGCTGGGCGTGGCGACGTCGATGTTCCTGTTCTCGGCGGTTCAGGCGATGCAGAGCGGCGTCCGCGAGGCGACGACCGAGTCGTCGAAGGAGACGACGCTGGTCGTCTACCGGCAGAACCGCTACTGCCCGTTCACCAGCCGCCTGCCGCAACACTACGAACAGCGGATCGCGGCAATCTCGGGGGTGACGGGCGTGGTGCCGATCCAGATCCTCGTCAGCAATTGCCGCGCGAGCCTGGACGTCGTCACGTTCCGCGGCGTGCCGGCCGAGCAGGCGGAGGGCGTGTTCCGCAAGTCCCTGCGGATCGAGGAGGGCTCGCTGGACGCGTGGCTGGCGCGCAGTGATGCCGCCCTGCTTGGCAAGACGCTGGCCCAGCGCCGCGGCCTGAAGGTGGGCGACAACTTTCAGGCCGCCAGCGTGACCGTGACGGTCGCCGGCATCATCGACTCCGACCGCGAGCAGGACCACAACGTCGCCTACGTTCACTTGCCGTTCCTGCAGCAGTCGGCCGGTCTTCGGAAGCTCGGGCTCGTCACGCAGTTTAACGTAACCGTCGATGACCCCGCCCGGTTCGAGGAGGTCGCCAAGGCGATCGACGCCGAGTTCGCGTCCGATACGGACCCGACGAGCACGTCCAGCGAACAGGCGTTCGTGGCCCGGGCGGCGCAGGACATCATCCGCGTCGTGGAGTTCACGAACTACCTCGGCTGGGCCTGCCTGCTGGCGGTACTGGCGCTGGTCGCCAACGCGATCGTGCTGAGCGTGCAGGATCGGGTGAAGGAACACGCGGTGTTGCAGACGCTTGGTTACAAGCCCGCGATGATCGGCCAGCTCGTCGTGACCGAAGGCTTGTTGGTGGGCGTGCTCGGCGGCCTGCTCGGTACGGGTCTGGCCGCCGGCGCGCTGGCTTGGCGGACGATGAGCCTGACGACCGAGGGCCTCAGCATCAGCGTGCGATCCGACCCGTGGATCATCTTGACCGGGCTTGGCATCTCCGCCCTGCTCGGCATTGTCGCGGGGCTCGTCCCGGCGTGGCAGGCGTCGCGGCGGCAAATCGTCGATTGTTTTCGCGCGGTGTAGAAAGGACGCAGGACGATGGGCATCCCGCTCGACTACGCCATTCGCAACCTCGGCCGCTCACCGACGCGGCTGCTGCTGAGCCTTGTGGGCAGCACGCTCGTCGTGCTGCTCGTGCTTGCCGCCGGTGGCTTCGTGCGCGGGATGGACCGCAGCCTGACCCTCCGCGGTGGGCAGGGTAACGTCATGCTGTTCGGCGCCGGTAGTGAAGAAAGCGTGGAGCGCAGCGAGATCAGCCCGGCCGTCCCGAGCCTCGTCGCTGCGAACGTGCCGGGCATCCGAACACGGCTCGGCGTGCCGTACGTCTCGCCGGAGGTGCACATGCAGACGACGGTCCAGCGCACGCCGGACGATGAGACGAACCGCCAGGTCCTGGTTCGCGGGGTGACGCCAACCGCATGGCTCGTCCATTCCGGCTCGCGCGTCGCAGAGGGGCGGGCGCCCGAGGCAGGCCGCGACGAGATCGTCGTCGGCCGCTTAGCGTACCGCCGACTTGGCATGCGGCCGGACGAGCTGACGATCGGCAGCCAGCTTTGGTTTGACGACCGATTCTGGACCGTGGTCGGCATCTTCGAGTTTCCCGGCTCCGTCACCGAATCGGAGATCTGGTGCCCGCTGACCGACCTGCAGATCGCCGCCCGGCGCGACAACTTATCTTGCGTGGTGGCGACGATCGACGGCGAGGATGGCTTTGACGACGCCGATGCCTTCGCAAAACAACGGCTGGACCTCGAACTAGTGGCGCAGCGCGAGCAAACCTATTACGCGAAGCTGGCCGGGTTCTTCGCGCCCGTGCGCGCGATGGTCTGGGCGACTGCGGTGCTCATCGCCAGTGGTGGGCTGCTGGGCGGGCTGAACACGATGTACGCGGCCTTCGCGTCGCGGGTACGCGAGGTCGGCGCGCTGCAGGCGATGGGCTTCAGCCGGCGGACGATCGTCAAAAGCCTCGTTCAGGAATCGGTCCTGGCGGCGATGGCCGGCACGGTCCTGGCCCTGCTGATCGGGATCACGCTGCTTGACGGCGTTACCGTGCAGTTTTCCATGGGCGCGTTCGGCCTAGCGATCGACGGCAGCGTCGTGCTGCTCGGCGTCGCCGCCGGGCTCGCTGTGGGATTGCTGGGGGCCGTGCCGCCGGCGGTGCGGTGCCTACGGTTGCCGATCACGGACGCCTTGAAGTCCTGATCCCGTTTTACAGAGAAATTGACGAATCCGTTAGTATTTTAGGAGATGACCATGAAGAATCGTTCACTTGCCGCGACCCTCGTTCTCACCGCCGCTCTGTTCGCCGGGTGCGACGATGCCCCGTCCACCAATTCCAACACCGGTACGCCATTGCCATCGGCCGGGGCCACCGAAGCGGCAGCGTTGCCGTCGAACCTGCGATTGACCTCCGCGCCGGCCGGCGCGACGGACATCACGGCGGCCAAGGCGTCTGTGAAAGACGGTGACCGCGTCGTGATTCGCGGCGTCGTCGCTGGCCGTGTTGATCCGATCGCGGAGAATCGGGCGATCGTGACGCTGCTCGACGCGGGCATCGCGACGTGCGACAAGAACCCGTCGGACGGTTGCCGCACCCCGTGGGACGCCTGCTGCGAACCGGCCGACGTGCTGTCGAAGAACAGCGTGACGGTGCAGGTGGTCGACGCCGACGGTCGGCCGTTAAAAGCGTCACTGGCCGCCATCGACGGCGTCAAACCGCTGGCGAAGCTCGTGGTTTCCGGCGTCGCAGATGTGAGCAGCGACGGGGTCGTCCTCGTCAACGCCGACGGGCTATTCGTCGAGTAGTTTGCGGAACAACGTTCGAGTAAAGCAGCGGCTAGTGCTCGAACAGCAAGGCCGGGCACTGCGCGGGGGTCTAGGGAACCGCGGCCCATTCCCGGAGCGACGAACGCGAAGCCTTTACGGCCAGCGCCGTCGCTGTCGTTGACCAGCACCCAATTCTGAGGCAGGAACTTAGTCACGGGCCCGCGACCACATCCGCCCCACCGCGCCGTACGCCGGCATCGACCCGGCGGTGGGGTAGAGGGTGCGGTCGTAGGTGTCCCACAGCGACATCGTCTCGGCGTGGCCGTCGACGAAGGCGAAGTTGTAGGTGCCGTTCACCTGAGTGAACTCCTGCCCCATCTGCCCTTTGACCAAGCCATGAGCCGGGAGGACATTGGCGATGGTACCGCCCGCACCACGGTCGCGGACCAGCATCCAGCCGGGGTTGTAGACTCGACCATTCGCCCCGCCGGCATAGTTGTCGGTGTGCTGGAGTTCGACGAGCATCAGCGTGGCCGCCGAGTCGCGGACGTCGGTGATCCTCGCTGAGTAAGGGGGCACGGTCGATGGCAGGAAACTTTCGCCGGCGATGCCTGTTAGCGCCGACGTGGTCCCCGGCCCGCCACCACGGAGAATGGCATAGCTGCGGGGCTTGGGACCGAACGCAGGCCGTTCGACGTCGTCCGTCGGGCACAGCAGCACCTTCGGCCACCAGCGGAAGTAATTTGTGTTCGAGATCGACCCGGACCACTTCGCCTCGTCGCTCATGCCGCTCACGCCGAGTTGACGCGAGATCAGGTCGTCCCACGCCATAAGCCCGTTACCGGAGACCGTCACGCCGTCCTCCGCGAGAATCTGCGCCGCCGATTTCTGATACGCGGCATAAGGCAACTTGCCCTTATTCTCGTTGACGTACATCTGCACCGCCATGCCGATCTGCCGCATGTTGCTCAGGCAGACCAGCTTGTTCGCCTGCTGGCGCGCCTTGTTCAACGACGGCAGCAAGATGCTGATCAGCAGTGCGATGATGCCGATCACGACCAGCAGTTCTACGAGCGTAAAGCCTGGACGGGACGATCGGCGGCGGACGGAACGAGACATGGAAGCCTCCACTTTTTAGAGCGACGAACTTCGAGACGTGAGCGGCGGGTCGCCCCGTCCAACCATTGGGCACGCGGGGAGCAGTTTCCCGCGTGAAGGCAATCATAACACCGCAATTCAAAAAGTCAATAAATCGGTTAATATCGGTTGTGTTGGCTCGTATCGGGACATTCTTGACGATCGCCGTGAGCAAGAGCCCACGCGCATTGTCCCCCCGCGGCCATACCGCTCCCACCGACTTAGCCAATCAATCTATCTTGCTATTTCGTCATCCGGCTCAGGCGCCCGGCAAACAAGGTAGGCGGGGATGATTTATTGACCCCGACGCGCGAAATGCATATATTAAACGAGTTATCTGCCTGGATCCGCCGGCTCCGTCTTGCCCGTTGTCTGCCCGATGGCGACACTATCCGGGACGGCGATCGCCCTGCTGCTGAAGCGACGAGCATCAACATCTGCGGGGCGGGCATCCTGTTGCACCGCCTGATTCACGCCCCGATGCCAGACCGAACTCCACAATGACTGACCTACCCTACTTCCCCGATTATCACGATGCCGACTTGGTTCGACGCTTCGAGGGCAATCCGATCCTGACCGGCCGCAGCTTCCCGAAGTCGGCGGGGATCGCCCACGTCTTTAACAGCGGGGCTTGCAAGGTCGGCAACAAGTACGTGATGGTCTGCCGCACCGAGACGCTCGACTTACGGCCGGCGTTCTGGATCGCCGAGAGCGATGACGGCGTGCGATTTACGCCGCGCGCCGAGCCGATCAGGATGCCGATCGACGACCCGATGTTCCGCCGATATGCCGACATCAACTACTACGACCCGCGGATCACGTGGCTCGAGGGGGCGTGGTACGTCATGCACGCCTGCCACAGCCGGCTGGGCGACTGCCGCATCTCGCTGCTGCGCACCACGAGCTTCGACAACGACGACTTCGAGTGGCTGGGCTTCGTCAGCGACCCCGGCCAGCGGAACGGTGTGCTGTTCCCCGAGAAGATCGGCGGCCACTACGTTCGCCTCGACCGCCCGCAGACGAGTTGGGAAGGTGGGAACATGTGGGTGAGCCGGTCCCCCGACCTGATCCACTGGGGCCAGAGCCGCGCGGCCTTGGCGACGGACGACCTGTCGTGGGCCTGGACCAAGGTTGGTGGCGGCGCGCCGCCGATCCGCACCGACCGCGGGTGGCTGAACATCTTCCACGGCGTGCGCACGCAGGTGAAGGCGCACCTCGTCTACGAGGTCGGCGTCTGCCTGCACGACCTGGAGCGGCCGGAGGTCGTCACCCACCTGTGCCGCCAACCGATCCTCACGCCGATGAAGCTCTACGAGCACGTCGGCCAATCGCCGAGCGTGGTCTTCGTCTGCGGCGCAATCGTTGAGCCGGACGGGTCGGTCAAGCTGTATTACGGCGGGGCCGACGCCGTGCAGTGTGTCGCCTTCACCACGCTTGCCGAGTTGCTCGACGCGTGCGAGCCCTTCGAGTCAACCACCGCCGTCCCCCGCTGACGCCGCCGTAAGGTGTCACCATTCACGACCATCTGGCCAGATCCGCCGAACCTGTTAGGACCCACTGATATGACCTACGAGCCCCTCGATGACCGCCGCTACCGCCAGGTTCACCTCGACTTCCACACGAGCGAGCACATTGCCGACGTTGGTGCCGAATTCGACCCTGACGCGTTCGTCGCCACGCTCAAGCTCGGCCACGTCGATGCGATTAACCTTTTTGCCAAGTGTCATCACTCGTGGAGCTATTACCCGACGGAGGTCGGCCAGCGTCACCCCAATCTCGTGCCCGGCCTCGATCTGCTCGGCGAACAGATTAAGGCGTGCCACGCCGCGGGCATCCGTTGCCCGATTTACTACACGGTCGGGTGGAGCAGCAACGATGCGGCCGACCACCCGGACTGGTGCGTGCGGCAACAGGACGGCTCGCTGTTGGCCAACATTGCGGCGTACGACCTCAACGCTGCCCCCGACAAGCTTAAGCCGGCCGGCGGTTGGTTTTTCCTCTGCCCCAGTGGCGAGTACCGCCGGCTGATGCTCGAGCAGACGCGCGAGATCCTTGAGACCTACGAGGTCGACGGGCTCTGGTACGACATCTGCAATTTCGAGACGTGCTGGTGTCACAACTGCCGCGCCGGCATGAAGGAGGCGGGCTACGACGCCGAGAAGGTCGACGACGCGGCCGCTTACTGCGTCGACAAGTGGGAGTCGTTCATGAAGGCCTGCCGCGACTTGATCGCGGAGCGGCGGCCGGGGGCGAGCGTCTTCTTCAACGGGCTGGTCCACGTCGTCACACCGCCGCGCATTCTCGCCCAGCAGACGCACTACGAGCTCGAGGACCTTCCGACGGTTTGGGGCGGCTACGACAAGCTCCCCCCACGGGCGCGCTTCTTCGCCGGCGACGGCAAGAAGACGATCGCGATGAGCGGCAAGTTCCACACCGCCTGGGGCGAGTTCGGCGGCTATAAGCACCCCGACGCCCTGCGCTACGAGGCCGCCTCGATGGTCAGCTTCGGTGCGATGTGCAATTTCGGCGACCAGCTCCACCCCTCGGGCAGGCTCGACGAGCAGACCTATCGAAACGTCGGCGAGGCGTTCGAGTACGTCCGGACGCTCGAGACCTGGCTGCCCGACGCGAAGCCCAAGGCGAACCTCGGCGTCCTGTTCAATGCGGAGACGAGCAACCGGTCCGTCCACGGCACGAGCAGCTCGCTGCACGACGAGGGGCTGTGCAACATGCTGCTCGAGTCGCAGATCGACTTCGAGCGCGTCTACCCCGACCGCGACCTGTCGCGCTTTGATGCGATCGTGCTGCCCGGCACGCGCAGCCTGACGCGCGACACCGCCGCAGCGCTGCAACGGTTCACCGTCGCGGGCGGACGGCTGTTGGTACTCGGCGAGGGCTGCCTGCTCGCTGGCGCCGACGAGCTCGCCCTCGACATCGGCGGCGAGTACCTCGGTCATGCGAATTTTCAGGTCGACTACACGCTTGCCGGCGACGCACTGCGGCCGTTGGGCGACCTGGGCGTCGGGCCGTTCCTCAACTACACCGCCGCCCCGCGGATCAAGCCGACCGACGGTCAGGTGCTGGCGGCGATCCGCGAGCCCTACTTCGACCGCACCTACGGCCGATACTGCTCGCACCAGAACACGCCCTACGTCCTGCAGGACGCGCCCCATGTAGCCGCCGTGCGCAAGGGCAACGTGCTGACGCTGCCGCACTCGCTCGGGCTGCTCTACGCTAAGCACGGCGCCCGCGTCCATCGAGAACTCGCCACGGCCGCGCTTAAGCTCCTGGGCTTTGCGCCGACGGTGACGGTCGAGGGACTGATGAGCGCCGGCCGCGTGGCCCTCTACGAGCAGGCAAGCCACGGCCGACACGTCCTGCACCTGACCTACGCCGTGCCGACGCCGCGCGGTCGGTGCATGGTGATCGAGGACCTGCCTACCCTTCGCGACGTCCGTGTGAGCGTAAAGCTCGATGGCGTGACGAGCGCGCGACTCCCGCTGCGCGGCGAGACGCTGCAGGCCAACCGCGAGGGCGACCGCCTCACCTTCACCCTTCCTCGGCTGCGAATGCACGAACTCGTCGAGTTGACGTAGCCGTAGCCGACCGGATTGGCGCGGCCGCTTTATCGGCGGCCAGTGTTGAACAGTTTCACTTTCAGTTGGAACCGGCGCAGGACCCGTTGTCATCCCGATGGGAGCGGTAGCGACCGGAGGGATCTCGACTGACTCACGGTGCGGGCCGTGGGAGATCCCTCGGGTCGCTACCGCTCCCATCGGGATGACAGTACCTTGACCCCCTACGTTAAAGGAACGTGCTCCGGCACGCACGCCGAACCGCAATCCGGCCGCTTAAGCGGCGTCGCTGGCCGTTGCGATATTGAGGGTGCGCCCTTTGCGTGCGTTCCCGCATCATCATGCGCGACCGACGGCACAGCGGACGATCACGGATCGCACTTGTTGAAGGCAACCCGTGGGGTCGAGCTTACGGGTCAAAGCGTCATCATCCAAAGGATCGCCGCGGGTGGGCGGCGCCTTCTTCCTTCATCTTCTGACGGGCCAGTTCAAGGAGAAGATCCGCGCGGAGCTCGGGTTCCTTGTCCCACAGGTTGTCGTACTGGTCCGGATCCTCCTTCAGGTCGTAAACCTCGCCTTTCGCCTCGTCGCGGTAGATGACCACTTTGTGAGAGTCGTTTACATAAGTGGTCTGATAGCAGTTGGCGGTAATATTGCTCTCGATCAGCGTTCCCGAGCGATAACGGTCTAAATTTCCTTCGAGGAAGCCGAGCAAGTTCATTCCCTGGATTCCTTGTGGAACTCCCAAGCCTGCCAGTTGCAGGAAGAGGCGCGGCAGGTCGACGAGATTCGCGATCGCGTCCGAATGCCCCTTCCTCCATTTCATGCCCGGCGCCCAGATCATCAGCGGCACCCTCTGGCAGTCCTCGTAGGCGGTCAGGCCTTTGCCCCAGAACCCGTGGTGCCCGTGCATCTCACCGTGGTCCGAGGTGAAAACGATGACCGTGTTCGCGAGTTCTCCCGTCTCCTCAAGCAGCCGGATGACGCGCCCAACCCGATGATCGATAAACCCGATCATTCCGACGGTCGCCTGCAGGGCGCTGACGGCCTGCCCGTCGAGCCGCCTTCTTGGGAAGACGCAGGGGGTCATGAACTCGTCGTCGACTGCGGACCAATCCCCCCTCAAGGCGGCGGCGTAAAACACAGGCTTGTCGTCGAACTCGCCCGGCCGATCGCTCTCGAAAGGCTTCAACTCGGAGCGGTCGACCCTGCTGTACCACGGCTCCGGGCAGTACATCGGCTCGTGCGGGTCCTCGAAGCTCATCCAGAGGAACCAAGGGTTGCCGGGCTCCCGGTACTGCTTGAGCCATCGTTCGGTCTCATTACCTACCCACGCGGTATTGTGATGTTCCTCGGGAATGTCCCACGGGCCGGCATACTCTCCGTCATAACTTCCGTTCATCCACTTCGGGAACCATTGCGGTTCGGTGACGCCCTGCCGTTGCAGGTAGCGTTTGTAATGCATTTCAGGCACGGTGTTGGCATTGTGCCCGGACGCCAACTGAACCTGATCGAACCCAACGTAGGGACCGTCGAAAGGATTCGCTTCGGTGGAGCAGTACTCTCCGATGGCCGCAAGCAGGTGGCCTTCTTCCTTCGTTCTTTCAGTGAAATGCGACTTCCCGACGAGGGCGGTCTGGTAGCCCACCTGCTTCAGGCGCTGGGGCACCGTGAGCTCGGGAAACGGGTCAGCCGTGACGCCGAGCGTGTGGCTGCGGTGCAGGGAGGGGTATTGTCCCGTGAGGAGCGTCACTCGCGTCGGCGTACAAAGCGGTGAGGGACAATAGGCGCGCGTAAAATGAACGCCTTCGCTGCCGATGCGATCCAGTGCGGGGGTGGTAATCCCCTTTAGGCCGGTCAGCCCGGTGTGGTCCCAACGCTGTTGATCGGTGGTGATGAAGAGGATGTTCGGGCGTACGCTCATCGCATCGTATAGGGAGGCGTGTTAGTGGACGTGCAATATGCCGCGCCGGATGTCGCCGAGGTACTGCGTGGGTCCCAGGCCGCTGTGGTCCTGCGCCCGCAGCTCATTCAGCGGTGGCCGCGACCGGCCGAAGTTTGCCAGCTTGCCGTCACGCAGGTGGTCGTGGCCCGTCTCGCGCAGGTGGTCGACCAGCATGCCGTGCAGGCGATTGGCCTGAGCGCCGCCGAGCGGGTGCAGGTCGTGCGGGTCCGACGCGGTGTCGAAGCAGAGCGACGTCCCGTCGTCGGCGGAGTAGAGGAACTTGTAGCGCCCGTCGTGGAGCAGGTGCGCCCGCCCGATCTGCCCGTGCATGACGTGACCGCCGGTGGTCGCCCCACCGCGGATCGAGCCGATCAGTGATCGGCCAGTCACGTCATCGGGGACCCGCGCGCCTGCGGCCTCGCACAGCGTCGGCAGCAGATCGACCCACTCGACCAGCTCCCGGCTGACCCGCCCCGGCTGGACGCCCCACGATTTCGGTGGCCGCACGATCAGCGGCACGCGCGCACTGCACTCCAGAAAGGTCCGCTTGCCCAGGCAGGCGTGGTCGCCCAACGCCTCGCCGTGGTCGCTCGTGTAGACGATCAACGTCTCATCGAGGTCGCCCGCTCGCGCGAGCTGCGCCATCAGCCGGCCGATCTGGTGGTCGAGGTTCGTGACCATCCCGTAGTAGACCGCCCGCATCGCCCGGATCTGCGCCGGCGTCATCGGCCGCGGGTTGATCGCGTGGCGGAAGCACCAGATGTCGAATGGCTCGGCGTCCGTTCCGACCCAATCGCCGCAGACCGGTTCGGGAATCGGGGCGTCGCGGTACATCGAATAATAGGGCTCGTGGATCAGGTACGGCGGGTGCGGGTCCTGGAAGCTGGCCCAGAGCGCGAACGGCTGGCGTCGGTCCCGTGTTTCGAGGAAGTCGCACGCTCGGTCGACGATCCAGTCCGTCGTGTGCAGGTGGGCCGGGAACGGGCTGAGCGTCGGGCTCGACTCGTTGTAGCCCACGCCGGCGAGCATGCCAGGTCGACCGGTCTCCACGAGCTGCTGCCGGCGCAGCGACGCGAGCCAGGTAACGTGCTCGAACCCGCCGCGGAAGTCGGGCTCGGTGTTCCAGTGCGTCTTGCCGACCAGCTCGGTCTGGTAGCCGGCGGCCGTCAGCAGCGCGCCGAGGAAGTCGCCGCGGGCGCGGTCGACTCGGTAGGTGTCGCTGTAGTCGCAGCACCCATTCTCATGGCCGCGCCGGCCGGTCACAAGCGAGGTTCGGGCGGGGATGCAGACCGGACAGTCGACGTAGGCATTGTCGTAGCGCACGCCCCGCAGCGCGAGCGCATCCAGGTGCGGCGTGTCCAGACACGGGTGACCCGCGCCGCCCAGGGCGTCGGCGCGGTGCTGATCAGAGGTGATCAGCAGGAGGTTGGGGCGGGCGTCGGGTTGGTCCGGGGCCGGCGGATGGGTCATGGTTTCGCTCATCAGGCGCCTCTCGAAACGGCCGGCCAAGCCCGGCGTCAGTCAGCCGCGCGGAGCAGTGCCGCTACCCGCGCCTGGGCGTCGACCCCGGCCGGCAGCGATACGAACGCGGGACGGCCTGACAGCCGGGCGCCGACTGCCAGATCGTTGCCGTACCAGTCGCGCACCGCCACGTCAGCCGGGACCGCGTTGAGGGTGATCTCGCCCGACCGCGGCAGCAGCACCACGACCGACGCGGCCTCGCCCTCGCTGCCTCCCTCTTTCTCGCCCGGACGTCGGCCCTCGAAGTGATAGGCCTCTACGCCGTCGGTGGGCGAGAAGTGCCCGGCGAAGCCGAGGCCTTCCAGATGCCAGAACAGGTTCGACAGCGTCGAGCCGAACGGTGGCAGGTGCCCGTCGGCGGCCAGCATATCATAAGTCGGGCGGTAGGCGGTGCGCGCCGAGAAGGTGTAGAGGAACCACTTGGCCTCGCCCGCGGCCAGCCGTGAGACGTAGACCCGCACGAGCTGGTCGGCCTGATCCAGCGCCGCGACACGCCGACCGAACGGGGCGGCGTGCTCGTACCAGCTGCCCTTGGCGTGCGCCGGTGGCATGCCCGACTCACCGTCCCACACCGGCAGCCCCGGCCGCCCAAATTCCTCAGCCAGCGCCACGGCCGCCTTGGGGTGTTTGGTCGAGGCGACGTCACCAGGGAAGCCCGCCGGCGCCGTCACGCCACCGTAGTCGTGTACGGTCAGCACGTCGGTGTACTTCGGCTCGAGCACCCCGAGCGCCGCGATCCGCCGGTCGTTTTCCCGCGCATCCTCCGTGTCGTAGGCCCCGCCGATGTTCCAGCCCACCAGCGCGTCGGGGTCGGCGGCCCGCACCGCGTCGGCCGCGGCCTTGTGCAACGCCGCGTATTCGGCCGGCGTGCCGCGGACCTTCGCGCCGTCGCGGAAGTCGGTTACGAAGAACCGCGCCCAGAACGGCTCGTTCCACGGTTCGTAGACGTCGATGCGACCCTTATACCGCTCGACCACCTTGCCCACGTAGCGGGCGTACTGCTCCACGTCGGCGGGCACGACCTTCTTCACCCAATAACCGTCAATCGAGGCGAAGTCGCCCGCCTTGCGGGCCCATTCGGGCGTGAGGCCAAGGATCGCCATCATGCCGAATCCGTGGCCCTCAAGCTCCTCGACGAGGTCGTCGGGCTTGGACCAGTCGAACGTGCCCTGCTTCGGCTCGACCGTCGGCCACTCGAGGACGTCGAACAGCCGGGCCCAACGGAAGCCCAGCCGCGCCGCGGCGTCGATCTGCTCGGTTGAATCGTGCCAAACGTGTACCCCGAACGGAGAGTCGGCCAGGAACCGCCCTGCTGCCCATGGACGGCGGATCTTGTGGGCCACCAGTTCTTCGAACGGTGAGATTGGCTGCCCCGAAGCGTCGAACGCCCGCGCCTGGACCAGCAGCGGCCCGAACGCCATTGTCGCGGCGTCTACGGTGACCGTCGCCTTGGCCGTCCCGCCTGTCCCGTCCGCGTCGGACTTGGGGTCGGCCCGCACCTCTGTCATCTGCCCCAGACCGTCGGTCAGCGTCAGCCGGACGTGGTCGAGCGTTGACAGCTTGCCCCAGGCATGGACGCCAAACTCGATCGGCTCGTCCTCGTAATGCACGCCGAGCGGGACGGCGTCGGTCAGGCCCAGTTCGACCGGTGCGGCGCGCACGAAGTCACTCGCTGACGTGCCGACCTCGACCATCAGCCCGTCCACCAGAACGTCCGGCCCCGCGCCCTTTACGACGAGCTCGGCAACGTGGAAGCCCTCGGCTGCCGACGGTAGCGTCGCCGTGTGGGTGATCCGCCGCCACTCGTCGCCGAGTTCGTAGCTCTTGGAATATTGTGGCGCCCACCACGGCTGGGCGTCATCGGGGTAGAGTCGCGCCTGCACCGAGCTTTGCCCCGGACCGTCCTTGCGGGCCCAGAAGCTCAGCGTGTACGGCCCGCCCACCTCGGTTGGCACGCTCAGGTAGACCGACGTGTTCTGCCCATGGGTGGGGCCGTCCACGTCGAACCGCATCGCCGCTACACCGGTGGGGCCTGTCTGGCCGGGGTCCGCACGAACCTGTGGCGGAACGCTCCACGCCGCCGTCGCGCCGGCGGGCTGGCTGCTTGCATCGAGCAGGTTCCGGCCGGCCAAGGCTGCGCGCTCGGCCTCGGCGTCGCGCCGTACCGCCGTCACCCGCAGGTCGTCGATGAGGTAGTCGCCAGCGCGGGCGAATCGCAGTTCGATCTGCCCGCCGTGCTCGTTGTTGGCCGGTGGAAACCGGACCTCGGCCCGCTGCCACTCGTTGGTGCTGGTGACGGTCCGCCCGGCGATCACGTTCCACTTCCGATTCGGCGCGTGGGTCTCGCGCAGGTTGACGACCACCGGCTGGCCGCCGCCACGGAGCAGGAACGACACGTTGATCTCACTGGCCCCGTCGAGCGGGATCGGTCCCGGCACGAGCAGCATCACCGCACCCTCCGTGACCTCGCGGACCTCGATCGCCAGCGCGGTCTCCTCCTGCCCACCGGTCCCCGCCGCCGCGGCAAAGTCCGCGGCGATGGTCGCCCAGTTGCTATCGATCCGCAGCGACTTGGTGTCGGCAGGGAACGAGCCGGTCAACTTCGCCGTTTCGCTACCTTGGACAGGGGCGAAAGGACCCTCAAAGTCCTGCGACGCCAGCACGCTGGCGTCGGCCGCGGGGCGGGTCGCGGGCTGGCCGGGTAGCGAGGCGGGCGAGAACAAGACCGCGAATAGCGCGGCAGGCAGGCAACACGAGAGAAAGCGAATCGGCATGGTGAATCTCTTGTCGCAGGAACGAAACGGCGGCCCCGGCCAAGGGCCAAGGCCGCCGGATATAGAGCGGGTCGGGCATGGGGTCCGGCCCGCAGTTGAGTCTAACGTACCATCGCTTAGGCCCGGCGGCGGCGGAGGAGCGCTGCGCCCAATCCCGCGGCGATCAGGCCCACGCTTGCGGGTTCGGGGACGGGGGCGGGGGTGAAATCGACGGTTAAAGTCGGGCGACGGTCCGCGAAGTCAGTCGCGTTCGCCGAACGGACGTTCACGTTCCCAGTCGCCGTGGGCGCATGCAGCATCCACCCGAGGTTCGCCGTCGGGTTGGCCGCCCATTCGGCGAGAGAGGTGGAGACGTTGACCGTTCCGAACGCCGCGTCCTGGCCACTGCTGATCGTGAAATTGGCATTTGTCTGGGTGGCGTCCGTGTCGGTGCCGACGATGATGCCGTCGTTAGCGGTCGAACCGGCGTTGTTGAACGTGACGGTCGTCGCGTTGAACGCGCTAGTCAGATCGTAAAGCTGCGCAGCATTCGTAAAGCCGCCGTTGGGCCCACGAGTGAAGCCAAGCGTCGCGCTGTTGATCGTCGAACCGGCCGGGATCTGATTGGCGCCCGGGCCGAAGAGGTCGTCGAACCGGATCAGGAACTGGTTCTGGCCGGTCACGCCGCTGGTCGTCTGCACGCCGAAGAAGCCGTTGGCCGACGTGTTGTTGTTGTTCGTCGGCTGGGATCCAAAGATCGTCGTGTCGACCGTGCCCGCGTACTCATTAAGGCCGTTGCGGAAGGTGATGGTATCGGCCGACGCCAGTGGCGCGAGGCCGAGAACCGTGGCAAGGGCCGCTGTGAACGCAAGGGTGGACTTTAGCTGCATGGACTCCTCCGAGATGTGGTCAGTCGAAAGGCCGTTGCAGCACACATTCCGCACCCTATACCCTTCGCCTATTAAACGAATAATATACTGGTAAATGCGGCTCTGTCAAGCGGATTTTGGCCAAGTGCTGCGGGCGGGCCCAGCGGGTATTCAGGGGCTCGAGCACCGCGTCGGCGAACGCTTTAGGCGACCTCGCGCGAAGTGGATCGGTCCGTGACCCCGCCGTTGCGGCGCGCCGGAACCCTTGTGTCGCAGGGATAAATGCGGGCAGGTTTCCCGCAGCGGGCTGGTCGGCAAGATCACTGGCGATCTTGCCCGGTTTTTGGGGCACCGGCGGGCCGAGGCGGGCCGACGCTGGCCCGCTCGATGAAATCGAAAGGCACGACCTCGTCGTCGGGCGGCGGAAGGAGGGGGTCGGCGACCGGTCTGTCGGCCGCGCCGGAGACCGTCTTGCTCTTTCCCCGCTTGGCACGACGGGCTGCGGCGCTGCCCTGCTCGATCTGGGCCAGCAGCCGGGTGGTGGCGCGGTGGCCCAGCAATGCGTAGTCGGCGCGCAGCGACGTGATCGGCACGGCGAGGGACTCGAAGATCCGGCTGTCCTGAAGCGACACGAGGCTGTAGTCGTCGGGGCACGCCATCCCAAGCAGCGACAGGCCCTCGCGGATCAGGACGGCCATGTGCTGGTCGTAGGCGACGAACGCCGTCGGTGCCGAGGCGTCACCGCGGAGCATCGCCCGGACGGACGCCAAGCCCGCGACCAGACGAGGCGACCGGTCGGCGGCGTGGTAGAGCTGCGGCAGCCGCTCGATGCACAGACCATCGTCAGCACCGCCCCCGCCGCCAGCCTCCACACCGCACAGCCCCGCCGACCGGACGGCCGACGTGAACCCCGCCAGCCGGTCGGCGTGACACTCGCGGTCGAACAGGTCGACCTGCAGCTCCGCTTCCTCGATGCCCACGAAGCAGATCCGCCGGTGGCCTCGATCGACCAGGTGACGCACGGCCGTTTCGGCGGCGCCCCGCTGGTCGAGCCGCACGCACGGCACGCCGCCGCGCCCGCGTGCGTTGATGATCACGCACGGCAGGGACACCTTGCGGACGACCTCGATCTGCCGCGGTTCGACGACGTAGTCGAGCAGGCACCCGTCGAACCGCCCGTCGCGGAGCATGTCGTCCTTGCCAGGCAGCACCGAGGCGAACGTCAAGTGGCAGTCGTCGGCCGAGAGCCCTTCATCGAGCCCACGGACGAGCTCGGCGTCGTGGATCCGCGTACCAATGTGGGCCGCCGACAACAGCCCAACGAGCCGCGTACGTCCCTTACGGAGCGACGCAGCCTTCCAGTCCGCCCGATACCCGAGCTCGACGGCGACCTCCCGCACCCGCTGCGCCTTGGCCTCGGACACGCCGATCGTGCCGACCGCGCCGCTCAGCACCATGCTGACCACCGGCGTCGACACGCCGGCCCGCTCGGCCACCTGCTTCATCGTCACAGCCACGGGTGCGTTCTCCTGTCAAGCCTGAGCACGTCGCCTTTACTGAGCCGACTGTCCCTCCAGACTCGCTCGTACAGTCTACGCCATGCGGGGTCAGCGTCCAAAAGTCTCCCGAACACCTGCTCCGCGCCGAGGGGTTCGCTGAGGGTTACGGCAGGCGTGAATGAATTGAGGTGTGTCGCATCGCAGGCATTAGAAGCAATTTTTCGACAACCGAGCCCGCCCCACCCATCTTGCGACGACCCCACGTGCTGTCGCTGATGGCTCTAGGCACATGTGAAACTTGTTTCACGCGCGTGCTCCGAGAGAGCCATGACGCGCGTTACGAATAAGGACGTGATGGGCATCGGCATCCGGGGGTGGTCCGACCAAGGCGAACATCACCTGCAGCCAAACTTTCAATAGGGCCAGGTCCGCGGTAAGGCGCGTTCCTTTTCGAATAGGTGGGTCAACAACTGATGACGCAGGCGGCTAATGGTCTGCGCTGCCCCGGCATGGCCGCTCAGGTCGCGGTACTCGCCGAAGGGGGAGCGCATATCGAACAGTTCCTCTCGGCCATCCCGGTGAAGAATGTAGCGGTGCTCAGGCGTGCGCAGCGCCTTCCATGCGATGTCTTCAGTCAAGGCGAACTCGTCGTCGCAAGGGGAATCGAGCCATTGTAGCGTGGCCCATCGCGACGCGCCTTCGAGTTGCGGAGGACGCGTCTTGCCTAATGCATCGAGCACAGTGGGTAAGAGGTCCACCGCCTCTACCAGGCGGTCCACATGCCGGCCCCCGCCCTTGATGCCGGGGCCCGCCAGGATGAGAGGCACGCGCGTGACACAGTCGGGGGCCGGGTAACCCTTGCCCCAACGCAGATGCTCGCCGAGGAACTCTCCGTGGTCGGAGGTGAACACCACGAGCGTGTCATCCGTGAGGCCCAGCCGGTCGAGCGTTCGCACAAGTTGGCCGACCGCTTCATCGACTTCCGACACCATCGCGTAGTAGCCCACCTTGGCCTGCACGATCCGCTCGTCGGTGATTCCCGCGGCCAGCCGCTCGGCTTCAAGTTCTGGCGGGAATGACCACGGTTCAATCACGCGGCCACGGTACATATCAAGGAACCGCTGCGGGGCGATTAGCGGTGAATGGGGGTTGTAATAGCCGCTGATGCAGCAGAACGGACGACGGTCCGCGGCGCGCGATTCCAGGTAAAGCTCCGTGCGCTGGGTCACCCAGGACGTGTGGGTCGCTTCCTCTCGTCCGGGGTAGGCCCGGGTGCCGTAGGGATCCAGGTCGCGTGGCCGCTCGATGCTGTCCTGAATCGCCATCACCTCGCACCACCGCTCCAAAGCCGGAGGGTGAGCAACCTGCGCGATGTGGGAAAGCTCCTCCGGGTGGTGTCGCGACACCCAGGCCCGGTATGCGTCGTGGTAGACGCCCGGCTCGTCGCTGATCTCGAGGTGGTCGAAGCCGTAGTTGGGGTGCGGCAGACGGTGGTCGCGGTTGGCGTGCGGCAGGAAGTGGAGCTTGCCGATCTGCGCAGTGGCGTAGCCGTGGCGGCCGAGCATCCGTGGCAACACCTCAGCGTCTTCGGGCACAGGCACACCCATGTGTGTCACGCCCAAGCTCGAGGGGTACCGCCCCGTGAGCATGCTGTAGCGCGACGGCATACACAGGGGGTGCTGCACAAAGCAATGTGAAAACCGCACGCCCTGCGATGCCAGCGCGTCCAGATGAGGTGTGAGGACCTCGCGGTTGCCGGCGCAGCCAAGCGCATCAAACCGCATCTGGTCAACGTAGATCAGCAGGAGGTTAGGGTCTGGCATCGGGCGAGTGCTCTCATGACAATGCAGGAGGATTGGCTTTCCGTCGCGTCGGCAAGATCACTTGAGTATGCCGGCGGGCAACCGCCCCATCATCAGCGGCTCGATCACGTCGTTGGCGAGCGCTCGGGGCGATTGCCGGTCAACGAGCCGACCGTGCGATGCAAGCCCCGAGGCGGGCCGGGTCCACGTGGTACGGCCTGCCGGGTCGACGATGCAGCGCTCATCCCACAAGGTGTCGAGCCAAGGATTGTCGGGTAACGCCGCATGCAGGACCGTGATTTGGTCCCATATCGACCAGGGACGGATGGGGGTAGCGCCACCCTTTACCCACCACGGTGGGTGGGCAAAGAAGTGGTCGTACCCAACGCGCACCGGGTGAGACAGCGGCAACTCTGCCAGCCGCTCGCCGGTGCCGTAGCCGTGCTCGAGCGCGCCAAGTTCGAACGTGCAAAACTCGATTGGGCATTGAAGCGTCTCCAAGACGCGAGCCGTCACTCCCGGCACGCCCCACGCGGCGAAGTTGGTCTCGGGCTTCGTGGTGGCACTGTGATGAAATCCCCCCATCACCACCACCCGCTTCAACTTCGCTTCCACGAGTTGAGAGCCCGTCAACTTGGTGACGGCGTCGGCGGGTGAGGTGAGCAGTTGATCCAGCAGAAACAGCGGGCCGATGGTCGCGATCGTCACCGACGCGTCGTCCGCGTCGGCCAGCAGCCGGCGGTAGAGCGCAGTCGAAAGCGGCACGTCCCGCATGTCCAGTGATACGTGCGCCGCCTGCGCCACTGCGTCGGCGTAGCTGCCCTCCGACCGCATCGCCCACGGTGGCCGACCCACCGGTATAGCTCCAGCATCGAAGAAGCGATTCGTTGCTACGATCGCTTCGACCGCCCCACTTTGCGGCGTGACGCTCATCACGCCCAGCAGCTCACACAGCCCGGCCGCGCGAAGCGTGTGCAGCACCGCCAGCGCGCCCAAGTCGTCTACGTCTCCACCCAGGTCAGTGTCGAGGATAATGTTTTCCATGGCGTGGCGTCGGGCTCCTGGTCAACCGTCACAGCGTGGGATCAGAATACTCTTCACGCAACGTTGTGAGCCGGCGCTCAAGTTCGTAACGGATCGGAGCGAACTCGGGAACCTCGGCGATGTTGCGCGTCTCCCAAGGATCAGCGGCCATATCGAACAGCTCGGTTTGCCCGAGGGCAGGATAAACGATCAGCTTGTGGGCGTCGGTGCGCACGGCCCGCTGGGTTTCCTCGTAGGCGAGCAGCAGCGCGTCGCGCGAGGATCGGCCGGTGCCGTCGAGTTCAGGTCTTAAGCTTGCCAGTTCAACGGTGTCGGCCGGCGCGATCCCCGCCAGATCGCATAGCGTCGGATGGATTGCCTGCATCAGCGTGGGCACCGCCGACCGCCGGCCCGCCGGGATGCCGGGGCCGGCCACGATCAGAGGCACTCGTACCGCGTGGTCGTAGAGGCTTTGCTTGCCCATGAGCCCGTGTTCGCCGAGCGACAGGCCATGATCCGCGGTGTAAACGACGATGGTCTCTCGCTCCAGATCCAACGCCCTCAATGTCCCAAGGATTCGACCGATCTGCTCGTCGAGGTGGCCGAGGATGGCAAAGTACTCTTTGCGGTGCAGGCGGATCGCTTCGGGGCTGCGGGGGTAAGGGGCCAGCGTTTCGTCGCGGATGCCGTTTGCGACACCCAATGGATGCCGGGGCATGATGTTGGGGGGCAGTTCAATCGAATCGGCGTCGAACCGGTCGAGCCAGGCCGGCGGCGCTTGCCTTGGGTCGTGCGGGGCGTGGAACGCGACGTATCCGAAGAAGGGTTGCTCTCTCTTAGCGTGAGCGCGGAGCCGATCGATCGTAACGTCGGCCCAATGTTCGGAGCTATGCCGTGTCGGGCCGCTGTAGGCCGGCGGGTGCATGTCCCCCACGGCCGTGACCGCAAGGTTCTTCAGCGGCAGCCAGTGACCCGCGCGGGCCGTGTCGGCGGGATCCCACGCGTTGCCGGGGGCGGGGCGTCCGTATGCGTCGCCACCTCGCGGCGTCGAGTCCATCATGCCGCCTGCGAGGAGTTGGCCGTCAGCGAACGAGCGCCGGGCCGCATCGTCGCCGTTGTGCCACTTCCCGACGGCAAAGGTCGCGTAGCCGTGATCGCGGAACGTTTGGCCAAGCAATGGGTAGTCTGCCGTGGAATCGCCACCGGTCCGCCACAGCGATCGGCCGGTGTGCAGCATTGCCCGGCTGGGGGCACACACCGCCGGGTGCATCGAGCCCATGTTCATTGCCGTCGTGAAGCAGGTGCCCCGCGCCGCGAGCTGTGACAGGTTTGGTGTGATAGCCTGCGTGCTCGTCACGCCGCCAAGAAACCTTGCCGCGTGATCGTCGGCGATCATGAACAATACGTTGGGCGGCTTAGCCATGATAATTCGATTAATATCCCACCGCTCTCCGAATTCGTCAAATGGTGCCAGCAGCTTGCCGAGGCAAGCGAACGCGAACGCACGAGCTGCATCGGCCCTGACGGGAACGTCGCGGCTACTTCGATCCGGGTTACCGTCGGACAACGGTGGTTACCGCCGCGGGGCGCCCGACCTCACGGCGCGGTCCCGCGTCCATGCTGTGATTCTTCGCGGTTTCGATTCGAGACGAATTGCCGCAGCGGCTGCGATGGTCGAACGGCGATGCGGTCGTCGCGGGTCGCCCTCAAAGTCTCGTCATGCGCCAGCCACACGCCGCGTGAGCAGCGGCTCGCTCTGGATCTGCTCCTGCATGGCCGCCTCCAGCATCTGACATTTGAGAGCTGACGCCGAAGGGACCGACCACAGGTTGCGCGTCTCACCGGGGTCGGATCTGAGGTCGAAAAGTTCGCCGTAATCGCGGCCGCGGTAGAGCGTCAGCTTCGCGTCGGATGTGATGTAGGTATGCAGGTGCACCGACGTCGGCTGATGGCGATTCTCGACGCGACACACCTGTCGGCCGGCGGCGCCGTCCTTCCAGTTGGTGAGGCGGCCGACGCCCTGCACGTCGTCACACGCGGCAAGGCCGGCGGCCTCGAGGAAGGTGGGGACGAAGTCGACCAGTGACTGCAGGTCGCGCCGGACCTCGCCGGCCGGAAGTTGGCCCGGCCAACGCGCGATCATCGGGACGCGGATCCCGTCCTCGTAGTGAAACGCCCCCTTGGCGACCAGCCCGTGGTGTCCAAGGTAGTGGCCGTGGTCGCTGGTGAACACGACCAGCGTATCGTCTTGCGCTCCCAGGCGTGTGAGCCCGTCCAGAATTTTGCCGATCGCGGCGTCGGTGAAGGTCATCATCCCGTAGTATGCCGCCGTCGCACGCGCCAGCCACGTGCGGTCGAGGCCGCGCCGGTGCGAACTGTATCCATGGTTCGCGTGGGCCGTTTCCAGCCACTCGGTGAAATCGCCGGACTTAGCGAGTGCGGCGCGGTGCGGTGGTGGCATGTCGGCCATCGCCTCTGACGACACTTCGGGGGGCAGCGGCACATCTGCCGGGTCGTACATCGAGAACCACGGCTCGGGCGTGACGTACGGCGGGTGCGGGTCGAAAAAGCTCGCCCAGGTGAAGAAGGGCCGGTCCCGTTCGACGCACCGGCCGACGTGGTCGAGCGTTCGCTCGACGATCCAGTTGTTGTAGTGCAGTTCCTCGGGGATGCGCCACGCCATCGGACCTTCGCCGTACCGGTCGCCGGAATCCGTTCCAAGGGGCGAGGGCGTGTTAAAGTAAACGGTCCAATCTTTGAGCCCTTTCTCTTCGAGCCAGATCGCGTAGTGCTGGCCGACGTGGCTCTCGGCGGTGTGCATGCGGGCGGTATCGACGCGGTCGAAGCCATACCACGGCTGCGACCCCGCGCCACCGAACTGGCGCCAGAAGTTCAGGTCGCGAAGCAGCGGCTGGCATTCGATGCTGCGTTGGCCTGGCACGTCGGCCAAGGGCTGGAAGTGCGCCTTGCCCACCAGGTGCGATTCGTAACCCGCCGGCCTGAGAAGGTCGCCGATGAACGGCCCGCCCCCTTCGTGGGCTTCGCGAACCTTCGCCCCAATCGTCCAACCGCCGTGCCGGCTGGGGTATTGACCGGTCAACAGCGTGCCACGCGTAGGGGTGCAAAGGGGGTTCGGACAGTATGCCCGATCGAAACGCACTCCTCCGGCGGCCAGCTGATCGAGGTGCGGTGTGCGGATCGCGGGATTGACAGACCCGAGCAACGAGTAATGTTGCTGATCGGTAGTGATCAGCAGGATATTGGGCGGACGCTTCATGAAACTTCTAATTATGGACGGCTGGCCGGTTCTGGCAACTGCGTCGCTAACGCTGCAATGTCGAGTAGGCCCAAGTGTACGGCGTCGGCGGCAAGCCGCTGCGCGGTGTCGAGCAGATCAGGCCGCCCAAGGCCGTGGCCACCGAGGATCAAGGGCGGTCGCGCCTGATCGACTTTGAACGGCTCGATCTGCTGGTGAAGCCATACTGGCGGTTCGGCAAAGGCGGGCGCAACGAAATCGAACGCAGCGGCTAAGCGCGGGTCACGTCGCCACAGGTCCAGGCCATGCGCCTCGCCAAGCCGGGCCAAGGTCGCCTGGGCGTAAAGGTTATACATGGAGTAGGTCAGCGACAGCGTGCGACCCAGTTCCTCGGGCTGCGAGCCGTCGGCTGCGAAGGCCTCCATACGTCGGTCGAACGCCGCTACCAGACTCGCGGCCAATGGTTTGCCCGCCCCAACGGCCTCGGGAGAGACGAACGCCTGAATACGATGCGTTTGGACCGCGTACCACGTCGCGTGGTTGTTGGCCGCCTGCGCGATGCGCTTGCCGAACGGGCTGGTCTTGAGCCAATCGAGGTATCTCGCAAACCATTGGCGGAACGCCGCGTCGTCGGCGTCCGTCCACGCCGGGCTGTTCCGCAGCAGTTGTACGGCGTCCAACAGCGGCATGAAATGCACGCCCGTGATGATCCCGAACTCGCGGCCTTCAGATTTGCCCGGCACGCCCTGTCCGTACCGAAGGTGCGGGTTCATACGCGTCGCGGGATCCAAGAACCATGTGCGCAGAAGCAGCGCCGCTTGGTCGGCATACCGGTGGTCGTCGCTCAACCACCACGCTGCGGTAAGGGTTTCGACGTCCCGCGCCATCCGTTGAAGGGTTCCGCCATCGGTGGCGACACCTTCCATCGTGTCCGGATTGACCTTGCCGTCTCGTCGAACCCACGGCAGTCCATCCGGCTTAGTGGGGTCGGGCCACCAGTAGATGCCGATGCTCATGTAATCGTGCTTGTCGCCGCTCGGCGGCGCCATCGTCTTGTCCATCACACTGGCGGGTTTACGCACCAGCGCCGAATCCGCCGCGACCATGACCCGGTCGACGATGGGTCCCTGTGGCTTTGCATCGCGAACACGTTGCAGTTCGGCCATCGGTGCAATCATACCTTGGGCTGTTCCTCGGCTATGCATCAGCAACGGGTTTCCGCGCTGTGGCGATTCAGTCGGTTCATCCGCGCCGGTTAAGGGCTTGCCCTCCACGGTGCCGGACCGTTGCCCTGACTTCGAATGCGGGTTGTGCTGCTCCTCGCCAGAGCCGACGGCGTCCACGATCGTCGTGTCGCTTCCGCGCGGCAATTCTGCCTCACGCAGCAGGCTGCGCGGGGATTCCTTCGCCTGTCCCGATACTCGGGAGACACTACCACATATCGCGAAAACGAGGGCGAGACATCGGATAGCAGGAAGTACGTCGAGTGGCATAGACTGATTCCCATTCGCCCGCATCTGCCCTTTCAATATCCGCTTCTGACGGCACGGCGTTCTCAAGCCTTCGATGCCGTCCAACGCAGTCGTTTCCCTTGCACGAATGGGCGTACATGGCGAGGTGGAGCGGGGCGCGACGTCGTCCTTACTGGCCCTCGCGATCGTAGTCGGCCCACGCGCCGACTTGCGGCTGTCCCCAGTTCGCGGCGCCCCAGTTGAACTCGGTGGGCCGCAGGAAGCGAAGGTTTGGCGTCGGGTTGTTCAGACTGTCAGCGATGACGGCGTACGGGACCGACTGGGCGTGCCCGTCGGCATACAGCACGTTGTTCTGGCCTCGATTGCGCCCGGTGCGGTTCTTGCTCGCCACGCCGTGCCGTGGCTGGAGGCGGACGTAATCCGACGCCACGGCCTTCATCTTCAGCTTCACCAGTTTGTCCATCGGCGCCGGCCCGGTCGGGGCAGAGACGAACCCGCGAATTGGGAAACCGTCGCCCGTGTGAATCCAGTCGCGGTTGGGGCGCAGGTCGTACCCCACGCGAAGCGCAGTCGTGGCCGCCGCCGCGCTAGTGACCCACGGGTTATCGGCGGTGTTGTACAGGGCGTCATTGATTTCGGGCTGCTCTGGGCAATACAGCGTCCGGCCGTCCCCGACCAGACCGGCCTCGATGAACGTGCCCCAGGGCCCGACCCGGTTATTGGAAAACGCGAAGTAGCCCCAGTCCTGGCGATCGTACATGACGCCAGTGGGAACCTGGCCCTTGAACTGTATGGCGTAGAGATTAAACATCTGCCCGATCGAGCGCAAGTTACTCAGGCAAACCACGTTATTGGCCTGTCGACGCGCGGCGTTCAAGGCAGGTAGTAGAATGCCGATGAGCACGGCAATGATGCCGATCACAACGAGCAGTTCGACAAGCGTGAAGCCGCCGCGCCGCGCGGAAGTCGCCGAAGCTGAGTTCGTATAATGATTCCACAACACAAAGCACCTCCCTTAAAAATGACAAGAGCAACGCAAAAGCCGACTACATGCCTTCTGTACGGCGCGATCTGCGTGCCGCACGCGGCGAGGGAAATCGAACCCCGCCACACGGCTAGTGCGTGGCTGGGTGGGGTGACCCGGGACTATCTCCGACGGCGACGGAGTAACCCGCCGAGCAGAACCACTCCGACGAGCGAAGTGGGTTCGGGGACAACCGCGGTGTCGCTGACGAGGAGGTTATCAATGGCAACCCGCTGGGCCGACGTCTGGTTGGTCAGGAACGAGATACCGGTGATGGTGTTGAGATTGGAGACGACGTAGGCAAGGTCGTTCCCGATCAAGTTCCCGTTCTGGAACAGGTCGTACGTCTTCGTATTGTTATCAACGGAGAGCGTGTAGGTGTTCGTTTGACCCAGCGTGTACGACGCGGAGAACGTCGCGTTGTTTGCCGCCGTGATTGCGCCGTCAGTGAAGTTCAACTGCGGCCCCGAGCCTGCCGCGTCGTTGCTTCCGCCGAACAGACGCACGGTAAGCGGACCAGGGCTGGCCTGAACGGCGGTGTACTCGTACAGGTCGAACTGCAACGCAAGCGCGCCGCCCACGCCGGGCGCCGCACCAAAGACGAACGACGTGTTGCTGTTGGACCCGCCCGTCTGGTTGTCGTTGAACTCGAGATATTTGTTTGAGCCGGCGGTACCGATGGCCCCGCCATCGGCGACGCGCACGTACCGATTCGCGGTGATGTTCTCGGTGGTTCCGTTGGTGCCGTTCGGGCGGATCGTGTACCCCGTCGTGCCGGTCGGCAGCTCGCCAACGGTATCGTCCTGGAAGTCTTCCGAAAAAACGATGGCCGCCGAAGCCTGTGCAGCCATGAGCGCGGTCAGGCCCACAGCGAAAGCGATGTTGCGTGTGACGGACTCAGACATTTTCATCCTCCTCAAGAAATGGGGACCCGATACTTCTGCGATTGGGTCGGGCGAAGACGCGGCTGGGTACGCGTGAGCTGCCGCCGTTTCACTCCACTGCACGCGACGGCGCGGCCACGGTGGCCCGCTCGACCAGGTGCGGTGGGACTTCGATCGATTTGAGAGCGAGATCAGGATCGGCTATACGTGCTAAAAGTCGGTCGACGGCCTGGGCCATCTGCGCATCGACGTGGGGTTCGATGGTCGTCAGCGCCGGCACAAGGTGGGCAGCCTCGGCGAGGTTGTCGTGCCCGACGATCGAGAGCTCGCGCGGCACGTCCACGCTCCGCCGGCCACAGACGCCTAGCGTCGCTAGCGCCACCTGGTCGTTCAGGCAGAGCATCGCCGTCGGCCGACGCGCCGGGGCGGCCTCACGCCACTGGGTGACGAACTGGTCGGCCATTGCCGCGTAATCGTCGAGCCGGCCGACGTCAGGCTGCCAGAAGACCCATTGCGGCCCAGGCAGCAGGCCGTGCTCGGCGAGCAACCGTAGCGGCAGATAGTGATCCACCTGCGTCGGGTTCGTCCGCGCCGGTGGCGCTGCGAGGAACCCGATGCGACGGTGGCCCATGGCCTGAAGGTGTTCGAGCGCCAGCCGGACGCCGGCGGAGGCGTCGCTGCTGACGCAGTCGTAGCCCACATTGCTTTCGAACAAACCGCCGAACAGCACGATCGGAAAGTTCGGACTCAACAACTCGCGGTGCAACTGCAGGTCGAGCGTTTCGTAAACCGGACCGAGGATCAGACCTTCGACGCCATCGGCGACCATCTGGCGGACGAGTTCGACCTCACGCTCGACGCGCTTCTGAGCAAGGCCACCAGATAGGCTGGCCGTGTACTCGGGGCTGGACGCCAGCTGGAAGCGCATCCCCCGCCGCGCCACTTCCCGTTCGACCGCGCTGCACAACCGGGCGTAGTGAGGGTTGCTGAAATCGCGCGTGATGACCAGCCCGATGAGATTAGTCCTTCCCGTCGCCAACCGCTGCGCCCCCCGATGCGGCGAATAGCCAAGTTGACGGACGGCTTCACGCACCCGACGACGGGTCGATTCGGAATAGGTGCCTCCGACGTTGCGCTGGCTCAACACCTCGCTCACGGTCGTCCGGCTAACGCCCGCCTGACGGGCGACGTCATCGAGCGTCGGTCGAGCCTGCTGCCGAGCTGGTTGATCGCTTTTGGTCATGGGTTCCGCCACCGCCAAGCACTTGAAGTCCTATCGAAGCGCTTCGACACAGGGATAATGGCACACTTTTCGCCAGTCGTCAAGTGCAGATCTTGGAATGTGCGCGCCGGCCCCCTACCGCGTGTGGTCCGGCGGCTAGTGAAGGCGCATGGGGAGTGGAGTAGCGGCTATTGCAGAAACGGGTATGTCGCAAGGGTGTTTCCTTGCGGCGAGACGAGTCGCACATCACGCAGTTCGACTTGGCCCACACTGTTGAGCGGGTCGATCCGCAGACCGCGTAAGTTGCCGTCGAGTTCGATTCGCACTTCTCGGCTGTGCCAGATGTTGGGTTCGGTGATGGTGAAGTCCTTGCGCCGTTCCCGAGCGAACGCAAGGTCCTTGCCTTCGGACCAGTAGACGTTCCCGTCGCCGGCGCGGTCGGCTCGAACGTCGAACCGCAACACGACGGCCTGCTTCGCGATGTTCGGGACATATTCCGTGATCACTTGCGGGTCGGGGCCGGTCGCCTCGACATTCAGAACGCCCTCCCGCACCGATAGGCGTGACTCGCCTTTTCCATACCAGAACCCGACAGTGTTGCCGGCATAACGCGGATTCTTGGCGGGAATCAGCGCACCGGTCTTCGAGAGGTGCGCATCCAATGCCGCACGCATGGCCTCGACGCGTTGCGGCTCGGCGCCGGCGCGGTCGTCGGTCTCGCCTGGGTCGTTTGACAAGTCGTACAACTCAAACCGGTCCGACTGATCGGCGGCGTCATTGTAGATGCGGTAGAGCTTCCAATCCCCGTCCGTGATCGACGTGCTCGGCAGGCTCACTTGTCGCACGTAGGGATGCGGGAAGTGCGAGACGATGGGCTCCGGACGGGTGTACGGTTGCCCGCGCAGCGCCGTGGCGAAATTGTGGCCGTCGACGTGTACCTCGGGCAGTTGCGGCAAGCCGGCCAGATCCAGCAGCGTCGGGAAGAAGTCGGGTGACGTGACGACCGCCCCGCTCTGCGTGCCCGGCGCGACGACGCCATCGTATCGCACGACCAGCGGCACGCGGACGCCACCCTCGTAGTTCGTCCCCTTACCCCCACGGAGCGGCGCATTGCTCGTGGGGTAGATGCCGCCCGGCCGGACGTCGAACATGTTGCCGCCGTTGTCGCTGCTGAAGACGACGATCGTCTCGCGGTCGATGCCCTGGGCCTTCAGGGTGTCGAGCACCTTGCCGATCGCGCGGTCCATCGTCTCGACCATCGCCGCCATCTCCGCGCTGCTCTGCGGCGCGGCAAGGTTAGCCTTGCGGTACCTCTCGATCATCGCGGCCTCGGCCTGGTACGGTGAATGCACGTTGTACGGCCAGAAACAGAGCAGGAACGGCGCGTCGCGGTCGGCGGCTATGAACTTGGCCGCCTCGTCGGCAAGCGCGTCGTCGACGTGCGTGCCGGCGGGCACGACCGGCAATGTGTCGAGTTGCCAAGGGCCGAAATAGCCCGGTGGCGGTGGGCCGGGGTTCTCGCGGCCGCCGACGACGACGTCGAACCCGAACTGCTCGGGCAGGTGCGGCGCGCGGCCCAGGTGCCACTTGCCCATAAATGCCGTGTCATAGCCTTGGCGTTTGAACTCGGCGCCGAGCGTGTGGTAGTCCAGCGGCAGACGCGTGCGCGTTTGCGGATTCGTCGCTTTGTACTGCGGAGCCGCGGCCTCGGGCACGATGGGATCGAGGATGACATCGGGATAGTGCCCGTTGGGCCGGGTGAGCCGGAGCCGGCCAGGATACTGCCCGGTCAGCAGGCTCGCGCGCGTCGGGCTGCAGAGCGGGCTGGCGGAATAGGCGCGCTCGAACCGCATGCCGCTGGCCGCCAATGCGTCAAGGTTCGGCGTGTGGTATGACGTGCTGCCCGCGAACGCGACATCGCGCCAGCCGAGATCGTCGGCGAGGATGAACACGACGTTCGGGCGGGCCGGCTGCGTTGCGGGCGTCTGGCCGAGCGCGGTCGAGATCGCCCCCGCGATCGTGGCCGCAGCGGCCGTCAGCAGGCAGGCGCATTTCTTGAACGTCATGGGGCTTCCTTTCGGGTTGTGAATAGGGACTCCGCCGACACGACCGGGTCCCCAGGATAGATAGCCGTCGCCGGCGTCGTCTTCATGTCCGGCCATGGCGGGACGTATCCAAATGTCAGCAGTGGGTCGGCGGTCGCGCGCATCTGCCACGCGAGTCGGTCGCGCAGCTCGGCGACGATCGCAGTGGCGGCCGGGGCGTCGATCAGGTTGCGCGCTTGGCGTGGATCGGTGACGACGTCGTACAACGCCTCGGCCGGTTCGAGCTCGTCTGTCCAGCCGCGGGCGGTCATTGCCGTACGAGTTGGGCTGGGATCGCAGTTCGGCAGAACGCGTCGCGGCGAAGTGTCGAACCGCCGGACGTACAGGTGAGTGGCCGTCCGCACGCTGCGCATCGGCTCGTATGCCGCGTGATAGTTTACCTCGCCGAACACCGCGTCGTGCAGGGCATCGGTTTCACCAGCCAGCAGCGGCAGGAGCGACTTTCCATCCAGGGCCTCGTCCGGCGGGTCGCCTAGCATGGCAAGGATCGTCGGCAGGACGTCCAGATGGGTGACCATCGCCGTGACACGCCGCCCACCGGTCAGTCCCGGGCCGCGCAGGATAAGCAGCGCACCGGCCCCAGCGTCCGTAAGGCGCGACTTGTGGCCAGGAAACGGCACGCCGTGATCGGTGGTGCAGATGACCAGCGTGTCGCCCGCCCGCCCGGCGGCGTCCAGGCCGTCGAGCACGATGCCGACGCAAGCATCGAGCCGGTCGAGTGCGACGTTGTAGTCGGCGATGTCCGCCCGCACGGCCGGCGTGTCTGGAAACTCCGGCGGAACCGGGACGCCAGACGGATCGCCCAGAGGCGAGGCATCGGCATTGAACGCCTGGCTCTCACGGCCGCGCGTGCGGTGCGTGGTGAAGAAGCCGCATGACAGAAAAAATGGCCGATCGTGATCGCGCCCGACGTACGCCGCGGCGGCGCGGGCGATCGCGGGGTCTTGCGTGGCGACGTTGTCGACGCCGACGCGCGCCAGAATCTCTTCGTAAGCCATCGCGCTGTGCTGGTCGTCAGCGAATTCATGCTGCATCCCCGATAACGCCGTGCGATAGCCGCGCGCCTTCAGCACCGCGGCGAGATGGCGACCGGGATCGGCGAGGCGCGAGCCGCGGTGGGCTAAGCCGATCATCCCGTTCTTGCGCGGCATCTGACCAGTAAGCAAGCATGCGCGGCTCGGCGAGCACGTCGGGCTCGGCGTGAACGCGTTCTCGAAGAGAACGCCAGACGCGGCAAGTCGCTCGAAGCTCGGTGTGGCGTGCGCGTAGCCGTACGGCGAGATCCACCGGCCCGTGTCGTGCGAGTGAAGGTAAAGGATGTTCAACACCTAACCCCCCTATCGTGCCAGCCACGGCCGGTCTCACCGGGAGCGAAGCGGTCGGCTGCGCGAGCGGCGTCGTCATCGGCGGTGGCGGTCCAATGCGCCGACGCCAAAGCGGCCGGTCGACTCTTGCTCGGCAGGATCATGATAGAAGCCCCGCGTACTGGGCGTCGGGCAGCGGCGCGAGCTCGCTCTCGCTTAGCGATGCGGTGCTCAACGGCCGCATTTTTCGGTCCGGGTCGACACTGGGGATCGCCGACAGCAACACGCGCGTGTACGCGTGCCGCGGCGCGTCGAAGATCGCCTTGGTCGCGCCCGCCTCGACGATCCGCCCGCGGTACATGACGACCACGCGGTCGCAGACCTCGCGCACGACCGACAAATCGTGCGACACGAACAGGTACGTCAGGCCCATCTCGCGTTGGAACGCTTTCAGCAGCCGCAGCACCTGCGCCCGCACGGTAACGTCGAGCGCGCTGACGGCCTCGTCGGCGACGACGAACGCGGGGCGTAGGATCAGCGC
>DASYHQ010000060.1 GCA_035998445.1 Tepidisphaeraceae bacterium
CTTCGGCCACAGCCGGCGCATCAAACTGTGCTACGAGAAGTGCCACGCGCACTTCCAGGCGTTCCACGACCTGACCGCCGCGATGCTCTGTTACACCCGCCTCCGCCACTACCGAAGCGGGTTGTGAAACAGGCTCTAAGCGTTCCCGCTTCTACGGAATCACCTTGTTCAACGGGTACGTGATGATCCCCGTCGCCCCCGCGCGCTTCAGCCGCGGGATGAGTTCCCGTTCTTGCTTGTCTTCCAGGATCACCTCGACCGCCACCCAATCGCCGTCGGCCAAACGGCTGATCGTCGGGCTCTTCTCGGCCGGCAGGAAGCTGGTGACCTCGGCGAGCTTCGCCTCGGGCACGTTCATCTTCAGGCCCACCTTGCTGCGGGCGGCGATGGCGCCCTGAAGCAGCATGGCGATGTTTTCCATCTTCTCGCGCTTCCACGGCACCGCCCACGCCTGCTTGTTGGCGATGAAGCGGATCGTGCTGCTGAGGATCGTGTCGATCACGCGCAGGTTGTTGGCGCGAATGCTCGAGCCGGTCTCGGTCAGATCGACGATACCGTCGAGCAGCCGGGCCTTGATCTCGGTGGTGCCCCACGAGAACTCGACGTTCACCTTCACGCCGTGCTTATCGAAGTACCTGCGGACCGTGTTCACGATCTCGGTCGCGACGATCTTGCCTTCGAAGTCCTGCACGGTCTTGATCGGGCTCTCGTCCGGCACGGCCAGCACCCACCGCGCCGGCAGGCTCGTGGCGCGGGAGTAGGTGAGTTCGAGCACCTCGACGACGTCGTCCTGGTTGCCGTTCTCGACGATCCAGTCGTAGCCGCACAGGCCGCAGTCGATGATGCCGTCGACGACGTACCGGCTGATCTCCTGCGAGCGAAACAGCACCGCCGAGATCTTGTCGTCGTCCACGCGCGGGAAGACGCTGCGGCCATCGACGCTGATCTTGTAACCGGCGCGGCCGAACAGCTCGATCGTCGACTGCTGCATTGATCCGCTGGGCACGCCGAGACGAAGGGTGGATTCGGGAAGGGTCATGGGAAAGCCGAGAAGTTAGAGGGTCGCGACGAGGTTGCAGCGATGGCTGCTTTGTTGCCAGATCAGTCTTTGGCGAGGCCGGCGGCCTGTTTCCAGATCATCAGTTGCGCCAGATGGTAATTCTCGTGCGCTAACAGCATGTAAGACAGCACGTGGCCAATCGTCGGCGCGAAACCACGAATCCGCTCGGGCGACGGCTGCTTGAAGAGCGATGGGTCGGCGCTGCGCACGACCGCGGTGACGGATTCGTGCAACGTACGCATCACCTGCATCGCCTCGGTCAACTGCGGGTAGACGCTGCGATCCGTTACCGGCTTCGAACCCGGGTGCGCCACTGCGGCCCAAGCCGGTGGGCACACAGAGGGCAGGCCGATCATCGTGGCGGTGAAGTCCAATGCCACGCACAGGTGCGTCATCGTCCAAGCGGGATGGTTGCGAACGCCCGCGGGCTGCTCGGCGGCGCGGTCGTCGGGCACGTTCGCCATCACCTCTTCAAGCCAGGCGAGCGAATCGCGAAACTGATCCAGAACGGCATCGGTAAACACCCGGTCCTCCTGTTATGCGTTGGGGCCGCACGTGGACCGTGGACAAGGTAGGCTAAGCCACCTCGTCGTGCCAACGCGCTGCCATGGGAAGCGAAACCGTCGCTGCGGCATAGCCGGGCAAATCGGTTGACCTACGCCTTCGCCTTCTTGCGGCCTTTGGCGTCGGCGACGGCGCTGCGGCAGGCGGAGAAGAAGCCGTGGAGCTCCTCGGCCTTCAGGTTGTTCTCGATGAACTTCTGGGCGTCGGGGAGCTTGGTCTCTTCTTCGAGCACGCCGTGCTCGGTCAGCAGTTCAACGATGCTGTCGTCGACCGGCATCGCGTTCCCCTCGAACGCCGTCATCATGACGTAGGCCTCGACGAACGGGTGGATGTCGGGCAGGTCGCGGAGGAACTGGCGGGCGTCGCGCTTGCTGATCTCCTTCAGGCGGTTCAGCGACAGCGTGTGCTCGCGCTCGAAGATGTTGTTGAGCGCCGTCGTGATCATCGCGACGCGCTTCTCGATGGCGGGGTAGCGGGAACCGAGCAGGCCCTGAATCTCCAGATCGGTGGCGACGCGGAACTCGTTGAGGTCGACGAACTCGTTCTCGATCGCGCGCATCGCCTCGTCGGCGCGGGCGTCGGTGACGTCGTAGCTCATCGCGCCGCGCACGAGCGCCTTGAGCGGTTCCTGTGGTTCCAGCGGCGCGGGCTTGTGCTCGCGCAGCAGCTTGCGCGCGTAAGCCTTCAGTTCCTCAGCGTGTTTCGTGGCGTTTTTCATGGGATGGTCACGGGTCGCTAACTATCGGTCACTAGCGGCCATGGCGGTGTCTCTCTTAAGTTCCTAACCGGTCGTTCGAATTCCTCTGCGAGTGACTAGTGACCAGGGACTAGTGACCCTTCCCTTGTTCATCCTGCTGAACCGACCCAGCCTCGCCGGCGCTAGTTTCGTCGCCTGAGGTGGCCTCATCTTCGTCGCCTGGGGTGGCCTCGACTTCGTCGTCGTCTTCCGTCAGCTCACCACTGGCAATCCGCCGGCGGCGTTCGGCCTCGGCCTGTTCGTCGGCGACCTTCTGCAGGAGGCTCAGCATCTCGAGTTCCTTCGGCAGCTTGTCGTCGATGTTGAACTTCAGGTACGGCGCGACCCGCAGGCTAAGGCTCTTGGTCAGCTTTCCGCGCAGCATTCCGGCCGAGTGCTTCAATGCGTTCAGGGCGGCGGTCTGTTGACCGGCCGTGCCCATGATCGTCACGAAAACGTCGGCGGTCGACAGGTCGGGCGCGACCTTCACGCGCGTCACGCTGACCACGCTGGGCAGGCGCGGGTCGTCGATGTCTCGCTGGATCATCAACGCGATCTCACGCTGAATCGTGCTGCCGAGCATTTCGGTTCTGCGGGTCATGGCCGTACCACTTCATTCATCTTCAACGCATTCAACGCAGAGACTCGGAGGTTTCGCAGAGTGACGCGGAGAGCAAAACGCCCTCCTGCAACTTCCGTCTTCTTTGCGTTTCACTGCGCGACCGCTGTGCCTCTGCGTTGAACTTCTCTTCCCACTCACAACAACTCAATCTGGTAATCCAACAGCACCGCCGACGAGTTCATCCGAATGAAGTCGACCAGCTTGCTCAGGCCGCCCTCGACGTAGCGTTTGTCGTTGCTGACCATCGCCACGCCCATGATGCACCGGCGATGCTCGTCCAAGGCACCCACCTCGGCGACGCTCACGTTGTGCCCGTGAGCGATCTTGTCCTTCAAACTCAGTACCACCCGTCGCTTGTCTTTCAGCGAGTTTGCCTCGGGGATCGACAGTTCCAGTTGGAGTACGCCAACATGCATTTGTAAGGGCGAGATTCATCTCGCCCGGTTAGGGACAACGAGGGCGACACAGGTGTCGCCCCTACAGCGTCCGTTCAAACTCTTCCGTAATGTACGCCTCTAACCGATCGCCCACGCGAACGTCCTCGTAGCCGGCGATCTTGATGCCGCACTCGAAGCCGGCCTTCACCTCGCGGACGTCGTCCTTCACTCGGCGGAGGCTTTCGAGCGTGAGCCCTTCCGTGACGATCTTGCCGTCGCGGATCAGCCGCACCTTGTCCGTGCGAAGCACGTGGCCGTCGGTGACGAAGCTGCCGGCGATGTTGCCGAGCTTCGACGCCTTGAAGACCGCACGCACCTCCACATGGCCGTGGATCTTCTCGCGCACTTCCTTCGACAACATGCCCGACAGGGCCTTCTTCAGGTCGTCGAAGATCTCGTAGATCACGCGGTACGTCTTCACGTCGATGTGGTTCTGCTCGGCCAGCGCGCGGGCGGTGTCCTCCGGCGTCACGTGGAAGCCGATGATCGCAACCTTGCGCGGCTTGCTCGGGTCGACGATGTTGATCTTCGTCGCCATCGCCAGTTCCACGTCGCTCTCGTTGATGGCGCCCACACCGCTGTGGATCACCTTCACCTGCACCTCTTCGGTGTTCTGACCGCCCACGTTGGCCACGAGCGTCTCGATCGAGCCCTGCGTGTCGGCCTTGATGATCAGGTTGATCGTGCTGACGTCCCCAGCGGCGATGCTGGCCAGCAGGTTGCCGGCCGTCACCTTCGTCTGGTTGCCCAGCGCCTCGGCACGCACCTGCGAGGCGCGTTCCTCGGCGATCGCACGGGCACGTTCGATCTCTTCCACAATGTAGAACTTCGAACCGGCGCTCGGCAGGGTCGAGAGACCCATGACGATTACCGGCATGCTCGGCGTGGCCTCACCGACCGGCTTACGACGGTCGTCGCGCAGGCCGCGAACGCGACCGTAGCCCGGGCCGCTCAGCACGACGTCACCGACGTTCAGCGTGCCGTCCTGCACCAGCACGGTGGCGATCGGGCCAAGGCCCTCGTCCACGCGCGCCTCGATCACGATGCCGCGAGCCGGGGCCGTCGGGTCGGCCTTCAGGTCGAGCAGTTCGCTCTGGTAGTCCAGGATCTCGATCAGTTCGGTGATGCCCTGGCCCGTCGTGGCGCTGGTGCGGATGACCTCCGTCGTGCCGCCCCATTCCACCGGGTTCAAATCGTGACCGGCCAACTGGCCCAGGACCATGTCGGGGTTGGCGTCGACGCGGTCGATTTTGTTCAGCGCGACCACGATTGGCACACCGGCGGCCTTGGCGTGGTTGATCGACTCGATCGTCTGCGGCTGCACGCCTTCAGCTGCACTGACGACCAGCACGACGACGTCGGTCATGTTCGCGCCGCGGGCACGCATGCTCGTGAAGGCCTGGTGGCCCGGCGTGTCGATAAACGTCACCTGGCGCTTCGCGTCCCCCTCGCCCAGCGTCACCATCCAGGCGGCGGTGTGCTGCGTGATGCCACCGGCCTCGCCGGCGGCCACGTTGGCCGAGCGGATCTTGTCCAGCAGACTCGTTTTGCCGTGGTCGACGTGACCGAGGATCGTCACGACCGGCGGGCGCTTCCTCAGGTTGGCCTCTTCCGGCACACGCGCCTGGAACTCGGCCAGCAAATCGTCTTCCAGCGTGCGGGCCTGCGCGATGCGCAGCTCGATGCCGTAATCGAGCGCCAGCGATTCAGCAACGGTCGTGTCCAGCGTCTGGTTGACGTTGGCGAAGACGCCCTGCCGCATCAGCTTCGTGATCAGCTCGTTACTCTTGACGCCCATGGCGGCCGCGAGCGATTTGACGGAGATCGGCTCCTCCATCTCGATCGGCTCGCCGCGCTCGGCCTTGCTCTTGGCGATCGAGTGCGTGCCGCGCGACGACACCTGCTTGAGGTGGCGATCGATGTTCGTGCGCGTCGCAGTAGCGGCGTTGAGCGCATCGCGACGGGCAATGAGATCGGCCTCTGTGAACTCCTTGAGCTTCTCCTCGGCCTGGCCACGGCGACCATCGGCGCCGCGGCGGATCGAGTTGCCGGCGGCCTTGCTCTTGGCCTTCTTGGCTGCCTCGGCCTCCTCCTCGTCACTCACCTTCACGCCGCGCCCGGTGGTCGGGCGTGCCGTCGAGTAACCGGCCGGGCCCGCGGGGCCCTGGTTGTCACCGATTGGACGGCGCGGCCGTGGGGCCGAGACGATGTCGGGCTTCTCTTCGCGCACCACGCGCGGGCCCTGAATCTGGGCTGGTGCCAGCGCCTTCAACTGCGGGGCGACGGCGACCGGCTTGCGGATCGGGGGGCCCTGCTGGGCGCGAATGCTGTCGATGGTAACCGTCGGACGCGACACCTGCGGACGCAGTTCGGCCGGCACGTTGCTGTGCGGCGTGCCGGTGACGGCTGGCCGCACCGGGGCAACGGGCGCCGGCGCGGGTGCACTGGCGGCAATGTTCGGTTGCTCGGGCGCCGTAGGGGCAGCCGGGTTCGGCGAGGCGGGTGGCACGACGTCGGGTGGCTGAACCACAGGCTCGTCGGCGACGACCGGCGCCACGGGGGCGGCCGGCGCCGCTACGGGCGCCACGGTCGGCGCTTCCACGACCGGCGTCGCCGGCGCATCGGTCGGTTCGGCGGGCGTCGGCGTCGTCACCGGGGCCTCCACCTTCACTTCGGGCGCGCTGGACTCATCGACCGCCGGCGCGTCACCGGCGTCGTCCGAATCCACCTTCTTGCGCGATGGCGCGCGCGACGCCTTGGCCTTGGTCGCCGTCTCAGCGGGCGCAGTGGCCACCGCGGTCCCACCGTCACCACCCTGCCCGACGAACCATTCCCGGATCGTCTCCGCCAGCCCGAGGCTGATCGTGCTCTGGTGATTGGGGACCTTGTCGGCAAGACCTTCCTCGCGACAACGCGCCAGGATCGCCTTGCTCTCGATGCCAATTTCCTTGGCCAGTTGATTGACGCGAATGCCCTTTGCCAAAACGTTCTCCGAAAGACTTCTGCGGCCACGACGCCCTAACGACAGCGTCGCGGCGACTCACCTACCTAATAGTACGTCAGTTCGTCCCAAGAGGTCGCCACCGACCTGGCCTCGGGCAAACTATTTCGATTCCTACGCCTGATCCCGCGCATCCACCGACCCGTCCGCCAGCCTGGCGGCCTCGGCGTCCTCGTCGTCGACGATGTTGTTGTCCTTCGTCGCGACGCGCTCGATGCCCGAGATCGCTTCTTCTTCAGGCGACAGGTCACCCGAACCGATCTGGATCGACTCCTTGTGCGTCACCGTCTCCGGCGACCCACCCCCACCGGCCTCCAGCGAGCCCGGCAGGTTGTCGTGGGCCGTGTCGTCCTCGAGCGATTCCTCTTCCTTCACCGCGGCCGCAGCGTTCTGCGGAAGCAACGGGTTCGCGAACGCGACGCCGTCGATGCCCCTGAACGCCGCAGCGGCCTGAGACTTGGCGCGGTTGTCGGCGGCCTTCTTCTGCTCCTGCTCGACCGCGACGATCTTCGCCTCGGCGGCGCAGCGCTCTTCGACCCGCTCGGCCGTCGCTTCGTCCAAGCCAAGCTCTTCCACCAGCGGGCCGGAACCCACCTCGCCAATGTCGCGCACGTCGATCAGGCCCATGGCGATGATCTTGTCGACGTGTTCCTGCGTGATGCCCTCGATCTCCTTCAACGTCTGATCGAGACGGGCCGTGCCGGCCTGGAACTCGGGGGGCGTCAGGATATCGACGTCCCAGCCGGTCAACCGGGCCGCTAGCCGCACATTCTGACCGCGCTTGCCGATCGCCAGCGACAGTTGATCGTCGTTCACGACGACCGTCGCCCGGCCCAGCTCAAAGCACAGCGAAACCTCGGCCACCTCGGCCGGCTTCAGCGAGTTCATGATCAGGATCTGCGACGACTCGTTCCAACGCACGATATCGATCTTCTCGCCGCCCAGCTCGTCGACGATGTTCTTAATCCGGCTGCCACGCACGCCGACGCACGCGCCCACCGCGTCCACCTTGCTGTCGATGCTGCTGACGGCGATCTTCGTGCGATGCCCCGGCTCGCGGGCCAGCGCCTTGATCTCGATCGTCCGCTCGCCCACTTCCGGCACTTCCCGCTCGAACAGCCTGCGGATCAGCTCCGGGTGGCTGCGGCTCATGATGATCTTCACGGCGCTCGGCGTGTCGCGCACTTCCAGAATCAACGCCTGAATCCGCTCGCCCGGGTTATGGCTTTCCCCCGGAATCTGCTCGCTGCGCGGCATGATGCCTTCCACGCGGCCGAGCGAGATGATCATCGTGCTGCCTTCGAACCGGGCAATGGTGCCGGTGACGATCGTGCCCACCCGATCCTTATATTCCTCGTAAATGCTGCCCCGCTCGTCCTGGCGGATGAGCTGGATCAACACCTGCTTGGCCGTCTGGGCACCAATTCGGCCCACCATGCTGATCGGCAACACTTCCCCATTGCGGGCGGCCGAGATAATGCCCGTGCCGCGCTCGAGGGTGACCTGGAACTCGCTGGTGTCTTCCGTGTTGAAGTGCTTCCGCAATGCCGACGCAATGGCCTGTTCGATGTCGGTGTAGATCTGCTCGCGTTCGATGTTCTTGTCGCGGGCAATGCCGTCGACGATGCGGATGAGTTCAGCGTTCATAAGTCACTACCTCTATTTAGTTGTACGGCCTCTTCAGTTGTACAAATCTCAAAGAGACGCGAAGGCACGAAGGAGACGCGAAGGTTCGCGAAGCAAATCCCGTTCTCTCCGTCTTCCTTCGCGATGCTTCGCGACTCCTTCGCGTCTTCGCGTCTCTTCTCTTGGCCCCAAAAACGAAGCGGGCCACCAAGCAATCTTGGCGGCCCACGATTCTACGAAAGAATCTGTGAAAACACGTCAACCCCTCATTCGGAAGACGAAATCTCCCAAATCAGGGTTACGCGGGCCGCGAAGATGGTTCCATGCTTATGCGACAGCATGGGACGATTCGCTCTGTTCGTTACCGGCGGACACGTCCGCCTCCCGGGTCAGGTTCAGGCCCGTCTCGCCGGGCTCGAACAGGTGACACTTGCTCATGTCCACATAGGCCGTCGCCGGCGCGTTCTGTTGCACCGCATGCTTGGCATCAACGCGGGCCACCACGTGGTCGTGCAGCGCGGTTTTGAGATAAACGTCCATCTCTTTGCCCAACGGTTCGGTCACGGTCGTCATCACCGGCAGCGGGACGAACGTGTCCGACGACCGTTCCAGGTGAATGTGCTCGGGCCGAACGCCCAAAATCACATGGCTGCCGACCTTCCCTGCCAGCCGGTCGCGCATGCGATCCGGGATGGCAAGCGTAAACCCGTTCCCGGGCAAGGTCAAATCGCCGGTCATCACCACCGGCTCGTCGACTTCCGCTTCCTTGGCCATTTTCTTCGCCGCCGAGCCGCTCACCTTGGCGTTCTCGAGCTTGCCTTCCTCGAAGACCATCTCGCCGTTCACCAGCTTCAACGCCCCGTCGAAGAAATTCATCGGCGGCATGCCAATGAACCCCGCCACGAACCGGTTCGCCGGCGAATTATAGGTGATGAGCGGCGTGTCCGCCTGCTGGATCAACCCATCCTTCATCACCACGATCCGATCCCCCAGCGTCATCGCCTCTTCCTGATCGTGCGTGACGTAAATCGTTGTGGTCTTTAGCCTTTGATGCAGCCGCTTCAGCTCCGCCCGCGTCGTCACGCGCAGCTTCGCATCCAGATTGGATAGCGGCTCGTCAAACAAAAACGCCGCCGGCTCGCGGACAATCGCCCGCCCCACTGCCACGCGCTGCCGCTGGCCACCGGACAGGGCCTTGGGCTTACGCTCGAGCAGGTGTTCAATATCGAGGATCTTGGCCGCGTCCATGACGCGCTTGTGGATCTGATCCTTCGGCATTTTCCGCAGCTTCAGCCCGAACGCCATATTTTTATAGACGCTCATGTGCGGATACAGCGCGTAATTCTGGAACACCATCGCGATGTCCCGATCCTTCGGCGGCACGTCGTTGACGACGCGATCCCCAATCCGGATCTCCCCCTCGCTGATCTCCTCCAGCCCCGCCACCATGCGCAGCGTGGTGCTCTTGCCGCAGCCCGAGGGCCCGACGAGCACGATGAACTCCTGATCCCGAATGCTCAGGTCAATCGCGTTGACGGCTTTGACGCCCCCGGCGTAGATCTTCGAAACCGCATCAAGTTCAACTTTGGCCATAGATAAATACCCGCGCCCACCGTGGGCAACCCGCAGTATAGATCATTCACCGCTCCCGTCAAAACGATTCCTCCCACCCCACCCCCCGCCCGGCAGAAATTGCCGCCGCGCCATCCCCGCCCAAGGATCCCCCCTCAACGCCCCCTTGGGCTCCACTCCGCACTCCGAACTCCGCCCTCCGCACTTCTTCCTCCCCGCCCGCCACCACCCATCCGCCCGCCCGCCTCGCCGTCCCGCGTCCGATATCCCCCGCCCATAAAATCGCCCCGCCCCGCCGCCAATCGCACTTTGCAACTTTCGAAGCCTTCCTTTGAAAAACAATTGCCAGCTCCGGAACTTTATTTGCCGGCTGCGGAAAAACATTTGCCAGCGCCGGAAGAAGATTTGCCAGCTCCGAAACTTTATTTGCCAGCTCCGGAGAAACATTTGCCAGCTCCGGAAAATGAGTTGCCAGCTCCAGAGTTTTATTTGCCAGCCGCGGAACTTTATTTGCCAGCTCCGACATTTTATTTGCCAGCCAACCTTTTGAATTGCTAGCTGCAGACGAAGAATCACCACCCCCACCCTTCCCCGTGCCCGCCCCATCAACAACGAGGCGTCCCCTCCCCATGGGAAAGAAACGCCCGCGATGATCTTCGACAGGTCCCCCACCGGCCCTGCTAAAGCGATTCGTTGTTGAACGCCAAGACGCCAGGGACGCCAAGCGAAGAGACGCCAGGAGAAGTCGCTGCTGTTCCGATCGCTCTCTCTTCTTTCCGGCCGTGGCGTCCCTGGCGTCCTGGCCGTCAAGCCGCTTCGCAACCCGGCCTCCCCCGTCCATCAGGGCATCGACCCGCGGAGGGCGTCGGCGAGGGTCCAGAGGGTTTGGCCAGGTTCTTTTTGGGTTTGTTCGGTCATGAGTGTCTTACGGCCTGCCGCGGGTTACGAAAGCGCGACGTTGTGATAGACCTCCTGCACATCCTCGTTCTCCTCGAGCGTCTGCAGAAGCTTCTCGAACGTGGTCAGCTCTTCCCCGCCGAGCGACTTCGTGGCGTGCGGGACGAACGTGATCTCCTGCACGTCCAGTTCGATGCCCGGCATCGCTTCGAGCACGGCCGTCTTGGCCTTGTAGAACTCGGCGGGCGGGGTGAAGACCGTGATGGCGCCGTCCTTGCTCTCGACGTCCTCGACGGCGACGTCCGCGGCGAACAGCGCCTCGATCACCTGCTCCTCGCCCTCGCCCTTGAACGAGATGACCGCCAGGTGGTCGAACGACATCACCACCGACCCGCTGGCGGACAGCTTGGCGTTCGCCCTGGCAAAATAGCTGCGGATCTCGGCGACCAGGCGCACGTTGTTGTCGGTCAGGCACTCGACGATGATCAGCGCGCCGCCGGGGCCGAACCCCTCGTAACGCACGGTTTGGAAGTCTTCGCCTCCGCTGCCGGCGGCCTTCTGGATCGCCTTGTCGATCACGTGGGCCGGGACATTCTCCTTCTTGGCCTTCTCGACGAGGCTGCGCAGGAACGGGTTGGCTGCCGGGTCGGGGACGCCGTTCTTGGCCGCCACGTACAGCTGCTTGCTGTACTTGGAATACAGCTTTGAGTTATTGGCCGCCGTCTTGAAGATCGAGGCCTTGCGTCGTTCGAATGCTCTTCCCATACGCGTTCTACCTTTTTATTTTCCGGACCGACCGTTCAACGATCGACCCGGCTCCTGCCGAATCTCGCGGCGCTGCCAGGTGTTGTTGCCCGCGCCGATCCGCTTCAGGGTGCGCTTCTTCCTCGCGGTCGCTGCAACGCTCGCCCTGTCGTGCGGCCGAGCCATTTAAACCTCCGCCGCCACCGGGAACAACTGCTGCCCCTTCTTGTCCGTCTTCACGCGTCGCTGCGATGCCGGCGCATCCAGTGGCGCCTCATCATCCTCGCCGTCGCCGCCCGCGTTGATCACCTCGTCCATCTGCTCGCTCACGTGTTGGGTCTATTCCTCACGGCGCTTTGCCTCGTCGCCCCAGCGACGCTCTTCGGTTCGCTCATCCGAGAGCGGTACCATCCTCGCCGACCTGCACGAACCCGCCGCCGCCCCCCGCCCCGCCAACGAAAGCGGGCGCGACGGCCTTTCGACCGTCGCGCCCGCGTCATTCGCTTCAATTGCCGATCACCGCTGCTCTGCATTCGGCCATCGGCGTTCGGCACTCGGCATTTCCGCCTACGCCGCCTTCAGCGTCATCGCGCTCTTCGAGTCGGTCGCGACCACGGTACCCGCTGGCAGGCTCACCCACAGCGGATCGGCCGCCGGGCCCGACTCGTCCCGGCTGTTCGTCCAGAACGCCGTAATGTAATAGACGTCGCTCGTCTCGCTCTCCGGGAACGTGATCTCCGCCGACGTCACCGTGGTGTTGGTCACGAATTTCCAGTCGCGCGACGGCGCGCCGTTGGGCCCGGGCTTGCACATCAGCACCGTTGCGCCGCTCACGCCCGCGGGCTTGCCGCGCGTGCTCACGTCCTGCCGCAGTTGGAAGTAGCCGGTGCGCCCGTCGACCTTCATCTTCTTGATGAACGGCTTCTGGCTCGGCCGCGGCTTGGGCGTCTTGTTGGTCTTGCGGACCGTGAACCCCGCGTCGATCAGCATCTGCGGCGTCACCCCGGGCATCCCCTGCACGATCGACACGATCTGCTTCAGGGTGCTCTTCATCCGCCGCAGCCACCCGTCCGTCGCCTCCACCGTGCCCTTGGTCCGGGTCGCGGGGTTGCTGGACAGCAACCACGCCTCCTGCAGTGCAGTGTTAATAGCACTGAACGTCGCCCCTAACGCCGCCGGCACGTTGTAGCCCGATGTTTCGGGGAGGACCACATCCACCACCCGCTGTGCCAACCCCACCTGTTCGACCTTCTTGCCCGGCATGTAGCTATTTCCCATGACGCTTTCTCCGACAGAGCAGCCAGCAATCCGGCCGCTATCCCATCGCCCCGCATCACGCCCACACCGTGTGGTCGAACCCGAGCGACAACCGCCTCACAAGCCGGTCAATGCTTAGATCGAGCCATTTCCGTTGCGACTTAATAACTTTGTTGACGAAAAGGCGTCTTTCGCCCGAGATCTCACTATTTTTGCGCTTTGGCTCATTGAGATGGACCCAATATCACGCGGCAGTATGTTGGCCGTTTAGATCAGGGTAAGGCGGGCCGTCACGGGATCGTAGCGGTACCTACTGATCGATTGATCTTTGACGCGCTTAATCGCCTCATCGATTGCCGAAATTGGCACGAGGAACCACTCTCGCGGCTCCACCTGCGAGCCAAAGCGATCCTTCAGTTCCACGTCCAATCGTACGGCAGCGAATACCTTGTGCAGCAATCCTTCCATGGCCTTGCGATTGATGTTCGCCAGCTTGTACTCCGCGACCACATCCACGTCGGCGAGCAAATATGTCGGGTCCTTCTTCGCGTTGCCGAGCCGGCCCTTCACGTCCCCGCCGGTCACGCCAATCTTGTGGATCAACTCACGGTGGGCGGCCACGAATGGGTGATCCGACTTGCTGCGCAGGACGTAGATCGAGCCGGCCGCCGCGTCGCCCTCATCGACGTAATCGGCGAACAACGGCGGCGCAACGTCCTCCACCGGAAGGATCATGCGGTTTCCCTCCTCGTACAACGCCCGTTTCAACGAGCGCAGCCACAAGTTCGCTTCCGTCCCGTTGTCGAAGATCACGCGCAGGCGTCGGTCCCCGGGAAACTGGGGTTTGTCGATGGGTTCGCCGGCGCTGGCAATCAGCGCCTTTTGGCCGCCGATGATGAACAGATCGCCGGGTCCGAACCGCTTGGCGTCTCTATCCCCGCGCTCCAGCTTCGCGGTCTGCCGCCTGCCCGTGCTCAGTTCATCCTGCACCTGCTCGAAGATCGGGCGAAACGCCTCGAAATCGTCGCACGGCGCGCGCCGGGCAACGTCTTCCGCGGCCGCACGCTCGGCAGTCGATCGGACGTGGACGAGTTTCGCCACATCGTTGTCCGTCGGTGCGTCCGCCTCCACCCCGAGCGCGGCAAGCAACTCGTCGTCGGTCGCCTCGTCGCTGACGACGGGGACGTCCACTTGCGCCGGTCCACTCAGCAGCTTGTGACGATCGAGCCCGCTCAGAACGGTGCGGCATTCCTCGCTCTCGCGGATTCGGTCCAATCGCACCGCGTACAGTCGCTCGAAGATGTCCCGCCCCTCGCCGTGCTGAGGCGCGCGGCCGTTCTCCTCGTAGAAGCGCTCGATCTCCTCGAACCCCGCGATAATGCGCTGCTCGCGCGGCGTTCGCCCACCCTTGTCCTCGGGCGCGGTGTCCACGCCCAACTCGCCCAGCAACTCCAAATCTTCGTCGGTCACGCGGTCGGCCATGGCTTAACCTCCTTTCGCCTGGCGTTGAAGGTACGCAATCCCCTCGGCCATTCGCTTTTCCCACGCGTCGGCGGCGGTCAGCGACGGCAGTCGGCCCTTCTCCGCCTTGAAGCGCAGCGCCCGCTTCGCCAGGTCGCGGGCCTCTTCGATCGTCATGCTCACCCGCCTGGCCGCGATCACTTCGGCCACCGCCCGCAGGCGCTCCTCGCTCATCGTCTTCGACAAAATCGCGTACGCCTCGCCGAACGGGTTGATGCGGTCGATCAGGTCGATGTCCAACTCCTGCACCGACATGCAGAATTTCCGAACGCCGTCCACGAACGCCGTGTTCGTCGACGGCTCGTCTTTCCCGACGGTGCCGGGCAATGGGTCGGTCAACGCCTTCTTCGCCTGCTGCACGAGGTTCAGCGCCGCCACCGCGTGCTGGCGGACGGCTTCCTGATCTTCCTCGTCGAGGTTGGGGAACCGTTCCTTCACGATCTTCCCCATCCTCAGCTGCGTCAACTCTTCCGGCGGCATCTCCGAGTCGAAGATGCCCCGCTCGATCGTCGGTTTGTCCTGCACGAAGCTCGTGATCAACTCCGTCAGGTCTTCCCTCACGATGCGCGTCGCCTCCGGCGACTTCGGCGCAACCAATCCTTTGATCTCCAGCTGAATCGCGCCCGTCGCCGGGTTCACGCCCACGTTCGTTCCGTTCGGATCGTACCCGCCGGTGTATTCAAAGCCGGGCGTCGCGGTGTTCGTCGGGTTCTTCGGGCGGAACTCGAACCGCGGGGCCAGCACTTGCTCCATTAACAAACTCGCCGCGATCGCCTTCAGCGTGTCGTTTACCGCTTCAGTCACGGCCGCCTCGGTGGCGTCGGGCTCGGCGATCAGGTTGGTGAACCGCGCCTTCGTCTTGCCCGGGGCGTCGCGCGTGGCCCGGCCGATGATCTGCACGATCTCCGTCAGGCTCGACCGATACCCCACCGTCAGCGCGTGCTCGCACCAGATCCAGTCGAACCCTTCCTTCGCCATGCCCAGCGCGATGATCAGGTCCACGTGGTCGCGGTTGTTCTTCTGCGTCGCGTCCCGCAGCGCGGCCGCCACCTTCTCGCGCTTGTTGGGGTCGTCATCCACCAGGTCGGCCACGCGCAGCACTTTGCCATCGGGCAGCTTGACGAGTTGAAACCCCGTCGCGTCGTCCATCCCCTGCCAGTCGCCCAAGGCGTTCAGGATGTTTTCAACCTCCTTGATCTTGTCCTTCGTGCTCTCGCGCGAGTTCACGTTGGGGATGTGCAAAATCGTCTTCTCGTGCGGGTTCAACACCTTCAAAATGCTGCCGGCGTAGCTGCCGCTGTAGAAGAAGTAGCCCAGGTCCAGCTGCTTGAGATACTGGTACCCGTTCAGCTGTTCGTAATAGGTGTAGGTGACGGTCTCAAACTTCGACTCATCGTCCGGGTGCAGCACGGCCGCGGCGTCGCCGCGGAAATAGCTGCCGGTCATAGCCACGATATGCGCCTTGCCGCGATCGATGAGCTGATGGACGTAGTCGCCCAAGCGATTGTCTTCACCCACCGAGACGTGGTGGAACTCGTCCACCGCGATTAACCGGTCGTCGAACACTTCGGCCCCGAGCTTTTCGAACGCGTAGCGGAACGTCGCGTGCGTGCAGACGAGCGCCTTCGACTCGCTCTGCAAAAACGCCTCGACCGATTTCACCTTCCCGCCGTTGTCATTGCCGGGTGCGTCGCACAGGTTCCAGCGGGGCTCGACGGTCCAGTCGTAATCGAACCCGAACTGGCTCAGCGGCTCATCATGAAAACTCGCGCCGATCGCTTTTTCCGGCACGACGATGATCGCCTGCTTCAGCTTCTGCTTGTTCAGCTTGTCCAGCGCCACGAACATCAGCGCCCGGCTCTTGCCCGAGGCCGGCGGGCTCTTGATCAGCAGGTATTGCTCGCCCCGCTTCTGCCAGACGCGCTCCTGCATCGCCCGCATGCCCATGTTGTTCGACGTCGTGCTGGTGCCGTCCCCCGCGTACTTGACGGAAATCGACGGAATCGAAGTGATGTCACTCAACGATTTACTCCCTTGATGAACCGGATATGATACACGCATGGCGACGACGACCCAGCGCACGATCCTTTCTTCCGCCAAGACCGGGACCATCTCTCCGCAGGCCGCGCGCAAATCGGTCGCGAAAGTCGCCAGAAGCTCGATGTCCGGCCGGTACACCGTGCGTTCCTACAAGGCGGCGTCAAGCGCGCGGAAGATGACCAGGAAAAAGTGAGTCGCGGTGCCCGCAATTAGCTACGGCAAGAACGTCTTCATCAACTGCCCGTTCGACGACGACTATCAACCGCTCTTCGATGCGGTCGTCTTCGCGGTGCACGACTGCGGATTCCGCGTCCGCTGTGCACTGGAAGAAGAGGACAGCGGCGAGGTGCGCGTCGCCAAGCTGTACAAGATCATTGCCGAATCTCGACTGAGCATCCACGACATCTCGCGGACCGAGGCCGTCGCCGTCGACCGGCTGCCGGTCGGGTGGACGCGCTCGATCGACGCCCACGGGTTCTCCTGCGCCAGCCGATAGCTCGCGGCGATGCGGCGCTTTTCCGCGTCGATCGACACGATCACCACCTCGATCCACTGGCCCGGCGCGAACGTCGTCTCCGCCGCCGCCGCAGCCCAGTTGCCCCACGACAACTCCGAACGGGGCACCATCGCTTGGTACGCGGTTTCCAGCTCGATGAACACGTCGTTGGCCACGCCGATCGTTCGCACGCATCCCCACGCGGGCGGCGGGGTATTGCGCGAGGATCGGCTGGTCTTCCCCGTTCCGCCGGCCGTGCATTGGCGGGACGTGTTGCCCGTAGTGCTGCAGGACGAGAACGGACAGGTGGCCAGCGCCGCGCAATTGGCCGCGCGCCCCGAGCGGCGGGCGAAGGCGCCCAAGCCCAAGCCGGTGTTGCGGGCACCGCTGATGAAGGGCGGGTTGTGGTTTGAGGAAGAGGGGATCATCGACGAACCGGCGACCGAGCTGGCGAAGGCCCGGAAGAAGCCGAAGGCGAAGATCGACCCGCGCCTGACTGCGATGGCCCGCGAGTTGCGCGATCGCTGGAGCGAGCGGCAGGATTTAATCTTGGCCCCGCCCGCCGCGGCGCACGACGTAAGGCGGTTCGTCTCGCACGAGGCTGCGACGACGGTGCCACCGCGGGCGCTGGCGGGGCCGGCGGTGAACGCACTGCCGGAATCCACCGCCCTACCGACGGCGGCGTGAGGGGCGGCAGAGAAGACATTGCCCACGAATGAGCACGAAGGGCCACGAATGAAGACAAGGCGAATGGGCCTTCGTCTTCATCCGTGCTGCTTCGTGCCCATTCGTGACCCATCCGCCGTTGATGCGATACGCTCGTCGTTCAACAACGCGTCGTTCCATTTCACCGCCGGCACATCGAGTCGATTCTAAAGTAGTCTGCCGCGTCCTGTGGTTGACGTTTGCCCGTTGAAAGTTTGTCCGGCCATCGGGCGTGCGTTACGTTAGCGGGCGACTTTTCCTTGGGCGGGACCGGCACCTCATACCAGAGGGGGCGGCTTGACCTTGAACTACTTTCACAGGAGCACGTCGATGGCCAATCTACGCATCGTTTCCCTTGCCTGTCTCTGCGTCGCCGGCACGTTGGGCGCGCGCGTCGCGGTGGCGCAGACCGTTGCACCGACGACGATGCCCAGCGGACTGCCCGCGACGTTGGTGAGCTTTAGCGGCGAGGACGTGCTCGCCGAGGAGGCGTTCCTGGCCATTGGGAAGCAGGCGGGCGTGCGCTTTGCCACGCAGCCGAACAACCTGTGGGACAGCGAGGACCTGACCATTCCGATGTCGGTCGACCTGAAGGACCGCCCGTTCTGGTCGGCGGTTCGCGCGCTCTGCGCCGACGCCGACGTGCAACCGAATCAGAACTACGGGGGCGGCGGGCCGAACGCGGCCCGCCGGGTGACGCTCACGCAGCAGAACATGATGGGCCACAACAACCGTACCGCGGTGAAACCGTGGACCGAACTGCCGACGTTCGAGGTCGACGGCTTCCTCGTGCAGGCGATCGCCTTCAATCGGCAGCAGTCGATCAACTACCAGGTCCCCGAGCAGGGCCACAACATGTGCAGCGTGCAGCTGACGGCCTACGTCGACCCCGCCATTCGCGTGGCGTCGTTCAACGGGGCCGCGCGGGTCGAGGAGGCCATCGACGACAACGGCAACTCGATGGTCATCGACGACAAGTCGCGCAACGTGCAGTACGGCTCGAACAACCAGCGCGGGCTGACCTACCAGGTGCACGTGCCGCTGAAGTACCCCACCGCCAACCCCGGCAAGAAGATCGCCAAGCTGCGCTGCACGCTCATCCTGCGCGGCGGCGATAAGATGGACACCCTGGCCGTCGACAAGCCCCTGGAGGCCGCGAAGGTCTCCAAGGCGTTTGGCGACATGACCATCACGTTCCACGAATTGAAGAAAATGCCGTCCGCCGAGGGCCAGCCTGCCCAGTACCAGCTGCGCATCGGCATCAGCCGCGACGACGAACGCGGCGGTGCCGACACGCACAACCTGTTGCAGAGCGCGCAGCTCGTCGACGACAAGGGCGTGGCGCTCAGTTTCCACGGGGGTGGCGGTGGCGGCAACAACGTCTACACCTTCAACTACTCTGCGCGCAACAACGAGGACGGCCAGCCGACCGGTGAACCCGTCCGCTGGAGCATCGAGCTGCCCAGCGACGCCCGCGTCATGCGCATCCCCGTCGAGTTCAAGGACCTGCCGATGCCGTGAGCGCATCGGGCGCCCGCGAGATTATACATCATCCGTAGTATTGCAGGGGCGGGAGAAGCCTTCACCCACGAATGGGCACGAAGGGACACGAATAGAAGGCGAAGGCGCAGTCTTCATTCGTGCTGCTTCGTGCCCATTCGTGGGCCGTCGGCCGCTTAAGTCGCCGCGGGCGTGGCGGTGATCGCGCGAGTTAGCTCCCCTGCCACCTTTTCGACAGCGTCGGTCAGCGTGCCTTCGAACTTCACCCCTGCCGCCCGGGCGTGGCCGCCGCCGCCGAATTGTTGGGCGAAGGCGGCGACGTCGATGCCGCCCTTGCTGCGCAAGCTGCCGCGGATGGGGCCGTCGACGAGCGGCTCGGCGAGCATCAGGCTGACCTCCACCGTGGCGACGCTGAGGGGGATGTTGATCAAACCGTCCGTGTCGTTGTTGGTGGCGCCGGCGTCTAAATAGTCCTGCTTCGTCAGCGTCATCACGGCCAGCTTGCCGCCGGCGAGCAGTTGCAGGGATTGCAGGGCCTTGGTCTGCATGGCGAGGCGCTGGGGGCGGTCGTTCTGGTAGAGGGCCTGGTAGATGCGGTCGGTGTCGACGCCGATCTCCATCAGCTCGGCGGCGAGGCGCAGCGTTGCGGGCCGCGTGTTGCTGTACTGGAACCAGCCGGTGTCGGCGGTCATGCCCACGTAGAGCGCGTTGGCGATCTGCGAATCGAACGGAACTCCCCACTGCTTCAACAGCATCGCGACCACCTCGGCGGCGCTGCTGGCCTTCTTATCCACCAGGTGATGTGTGGCCCAGTCTTCCTGCGTGAGGTGGTGGTCGATGACGAGCTTGGGCTTGGTGAAGTTGGCCAGGCGTTCCTGCATGCCGGGCAACTGCGACCAGGTGCCGGTATCGACGACGGCCAGCGCATCGAAGCGGTCGAAATCGAACGCGGTCGGCCAGCCGCGGTCCATGTCGTAGGAGATGACACCGGGGTCTTTATGCACGAACGCGTACTTGGGCGGCAGGGCGCTGAGCAGCAGGACTTCGGATGCGATGCCCTTGGCGCGCAGGCCGAGGGATAGCGCCGCGGTGGAGCCGAGCGCGTCGCCGTCGGGGCGAACGTGGGTGGTGATGAGGACGTTCTTACAGGTGGTGAGGATGTCGATTAGGGGTTGGGCGTCGGTCATGCTGAGTGTTCTAACGGAAAAGCGGTTGGCCCACGAATGGGCACGAAGGGACACGAATGGGGAAGCGCCGGGCGATCGCCTTTGCCGTGGCATGGGCGTCTCGCCCATGCTCGTGATGAGGCCGGATAATTGTGTTTGTGCCTGTTGCTCGGGCGAAGCGGTTCCTCACTAAACGGCATCGTTATTCCAACCCACACGCATGGGCGAGACGCCCATGCCACGGCCGGAGGCGATCCAGCCATCACATCAGACGGCCAGCTGCGCGATCTGCCGCGATGGCGTGTCGTTCACCCGCCTTGGCACCTCGGCGATGTCGCGGGCGAGTTGGGCCTTCAGGGCATCAACGCCGTTGAACTTCGTTTGGTCGCGGAGCCAGTCGACGATCTCGAGGTCGATCGTGCGGTCGTACAAATCGCCGGTGAAGCCGATCAAATGGCCTTCGATTTGCCGGCCGGTGCCGTCGAACGTGGGGAGAGTGCCGATGCTGAGGGCGACGGGATAGGTTGTGCCGTCGATCGTGCAGCGGCCGGCGTACACACCGTCCAGCGGGATCATCTGACCGTCGCACTGCAGGTTCGCCGTCGGCACGCCGATAGTTCGGCCGCGCTGGAAGCCTTTCACCACGTTGCCACGTAAGACGTACGGGCGGCCGAGCAAAATCGCGGCGTCGCGCGCCCGGCCGTGGCCGATCAGCCAGCGGACCAGTGTGCTGTTGACGGCGACCACGCTCATGTCCAGCAGCACGGCCTCCTCGACATCGACGATCTCAAGCTGAATGCCGTCACGGGCTGCCCACTCGCGCAAACGGTCGATCGTGCCGGTGCGGCCCTTGCCGAAGGTGAACGATTCGCCTTCCAGCAGCGCGGTGATGCCGATGTCGTCGCGTAAGATCGACCAGAACCCTTCGGCCGTCGTGTTCAGCACGTCGGGCGTGGGCGGCAGGATGATCAGCTCATCCACCCCCTGCGCCGCAAGCAAATCGGCCTTCATTGCTGGCGAGGTGAGGCGTGGTGGAGCGGCGGCGGGATTGAGGACCGTCAGCGGGTGCGGTTCGAAGGTCGCCAGCGCCAGGGGCACGCCGGCGCTCGTGGCGATCGCGCGGGCGGCGCGGATGAGCCGCGCGTGGCCGCGATGGACGCCGTCGAAGTTGCCGACGGACAGCACCGCCCGCGCCGCGGTTGCCTTCAGTCCGTCTAATCCGTGCCGCACCTGCATACGCGTTGAGGATAACCGCTGCGGCCGGCGATCGGAACGGCGCGGCGAACAAGCTAGGCACTGCCTGACGGATCACATCGGACTGGCCGAAACCCAAAGTGTCATCCCGAATGGAGCGGTAGCGACCTGAGGAATCCCGAACAGCCAGCGTCGCTCGGCAATGGGAGATCCCTCGGGTCGCTAATGCTAGGGTCGGAATGACAACCTTCTCACTGCGCGCGATCTGTCGAAGCAGTGCTCAGCGCGTCATTCGCCGTCAAAGAAGCCGGCATCGTCCGGGCTCTCGTAGCTCGCGCCGGGCGGCAACGGCTTGAGATGCGCCCACACGCCCAGCACGATCACCAGCGCCACCGCCGTCGCCGCGACCGGCCACTTCTCGAAGATGCGCCGCCGGCCCAGCGGCATCGGCAGGCCGCGCGTGCGCTGGCCCAGCGCGTCCATGATGAACGCTATGGCCCACAGCATCACGACCGCGATCGGCAGGTAGATGAGGTTCCACGTCATCGGCATGGGCCAGCGGTGGGCGAGCGGCACGAGCAGGCCGACGACGAACACGTGCGCCACGTACATCGCCAGACTGCGCCGTCCCAACCGCGCGATGAACTCCGCGACGGCGGTGCCACCGATGAACCGCCAGAGCACATCGGTGACAGTGATGATCGCGACGATGAAGGCCACGTACCGCAGCGCTTCACCGCCGGACAGCGGCACCTTCATAAACCACAACCAGCCCGGCTTGGGCATGCCGAAGTGCCACCCGAAAGCAAAAACCGAAAGGCACAGCGCGGCCCCCGTCGCACCGCTCGCGATCGCGACTTTGGCGGCGGGCCGCAGCGCGTCGTACCGGGGAAACGCGGCCCCCGCGAGCAGGCCGGCGACGAAGATCGCCTGCCACAGCACGACGAAGAACGTCTGCTGGATCGGGATCAGTTCGATGAAGTAATGCTGCTGGCCCCACAAAAACAGCGCCACGCTGCCGACCGCCACCGCAACGCCCCACCCGCGCCGGATGGCTTCCAGCAGCACGGGCGACAGCGCGATCATCACCACGTAGAACGGCAGCAGATCGTACCCGTCGCGCAGCAGCACGATGTCGCGCATTAACACCCACACCGGTGGCAGCGGGTCGTCGCGCACGATCGCAAACACCATGAAGCCCAGCGTGGCGGTGTAATGGACGCACAGAATGTAGAACGCCCGCGCGAGCAGCGATCGGTACGCGCCGCCGCGCTGGGCGACGTCGCTCGCTTTCGGCAGGAAGATCCGTCCCACCCCCATGCCGGCGACGAAGATGAACCCGCCCGCCGCGAAGCGCAGGTACTCGCCGACGATCGCGTGCGGGTAATGGCCGATCTGCAGCCCCTGCACGAGCAGGTGAACAACGACCATGTCGACCAAGCACAGGCCGCGCCAGAAATCCAGCCGCGCATCGCGCGGCTTGCGCGGTGGCGGCACGGTGCGGGGCGACGTTGGGTGCGGAATGTCGGTCAACGGATGATGCTCGCGGGTCGCGAAGGAAACTACCGGCTGTACGAGATTTGGACAACCCGCGCGATTCGCTGCCCGCCCGCACATTGCAAGTAGACGCGACCGCAGACCGCGCCTACAACTGCGTTATCCAAGGAGCAACCTCATGAAGAAACTGACCCTCACCGCACTGGCGATCCTCTTGTCTCCCATCACCACCCTGGCCGCCATCCGGACCGAAACCGTCGAGTACAAGCACGGCGACCAGACGCTGAAGGGCTTCGTCGCCTACGACGACGCCGTCACCGGCAAGCGGCCCGGCGTACTGGTTGCGCCCGAATGGTGGGGTCTAACCGATTACCCGAAGAAGCGCGCCCAACAGCTGGCCGAGCTGGGGTACGTGGCGTTCGTGGCCGACTACTACGGCGACGGCAAGACGACCGACGACCCGAAGGAAGCCGGCGAAATGGCTGGCCCCGTGAAAAACGACCCCGAAAAGCTCCGCGCGCTCGGCAACGCCGCGCTGGACCAACTGAAGGCCCGCCCGGAGGTGGACCCCAGCAAGCTGGCCGCCATCGGTTACTGCTTCGGTGGCTCGGCCGTGCTGGAACTGGCCCGCGACGGGTCCGACCTGAAGGGCGTCGTCAGCTTCCACGGCGGGCTCTCCACCACCGCCCCGGCCGGCCCCGGCGACGTGAAGACGATCGTGCTGGTCGCCCACGGCATCGACGACCCGATGGTCTCCATCGAGGAGGTGGCCGCGTTCCACAACGAGATGAAGCAGGCCAACGCCACCTACGAGATCCACGCCTACAGCGGCGCCGTCCACGCCTTCACCAACCCCGACGCCGACGCCAAGAACATCCCCGGCATCAAGTACAACGCCCGCGCCGACGAACGCTCGTGGGACGCCATGCGGACGTTCTTCGCGGACCTGTTCAAGTAACCCGCAAACATCAGCCCAAACAAAAATTGCGCAGATTGGTTGCTCGCAAATCTGCGCAATCTTTGTTTTCGATCGCTTCGAACGAATCGCTGTTACGACTGCGGCGCCGGCAGTTCCGCGATGAAGTCGGCCAGTTCCTTGCCGGTCGGGCTGTGGGCGGTGCGGACGTAGTAGCCGCTGGTGGCGACGCCGGTGCAGAGGCATTCGACCAGGTCCAGGCCGATCACCTGACCGAGCGCGAAGCCGGCGTTGAAGTGGTCGCCGGCGCCGGTGCTGATCTTCGGTTGCTGCACGAACGGGCCCATGAACGTCGCCGACTCGGTCGCCGTCGCGGCGGCGGCGCCGCGACGCGGGTGGACGACGACGCAGCCGATGTTCATCTTCGCGCGGATCGCCTTGGCCGTCTCCTCGATCGCGGCCTCGGGGTCCTTCGGCACCGGCAGGTGCAGCACTTCCAGAATCTCGACCGATTCCTTCAGGTTCAGGCCCAGAATCACGTTGGCGCTGGCTTGGAACTTCGTCAGTTCTTCAAGCGCGGCCCGGATGTCGTCGTGCGTGCGCTTCTCGGGGTCGGCCAGGTCGACGAAGAACGTCCGCTGCGCCTTGGGCGCCTTGGAGAACACCTCGGTGCGAAGTTTCTCCCACACCTGGCTCAGGAACGGCAGCATCGTCCAGTTGACGAAGCCAACCAGCTTCGATTCGTTGACCAGCTGCTGCAGCTTCTCGGCGCCCACGCGGCTGACGATGGTCTCCCACGTCACGTCGTTCATGCAGGTGTACTTGCCGAGCATCAGCTTGCCGTCGGCGAACTCCAGCGCGTCGGTGTGGCCGGCGTCGCCAATCGTGATGCACTTGGCGTTGGCGGCGAAGTCGGCGAAGACGGGGTGGATCTGCGGGTAGCCCAGCGCGCCGATGTAGGTCACGCTCAGCCCGAAGCTGGCCAGCGCGTTGGCCATGATCGGCCCGTTGCCGCCGAGCTTCATCTGCTTCACGACCAGCTCGTAGTTGGCGCTCTGACCGGCCGCCTCGGCGATCTTGGCGCCGAAGTTGGCGATGGTCGGCACGGCGTCGTACTTGTCGAGCGACGAACGCTTGTCGACGACGGCGATGATCTCGTCGACGAACCCGTCGAGCCCGATCGTCGCCTTCGTCGACGGCAAACTCGGAATGGCGGCGTTGAGCTTCTTGCTGGCACTGTCGGTGATCTGCTGGCGGGTGAGCGGCATGGTGCTAATCGATCCTTTCGGTGTTTCGAATGATTTTCGAGCGGCCTATGTGAGAGTTTCGGTCGTCGATTGTCAAATCACCTGCCAGACGACGCTGGCCGCCCCCTCTTCTGTAGGACAGGCATTCCTGCCTGTCTCTCCCCCCGCTCTCCCCCGTATTCTGTGCCATGGGCGTTCTTGCCTGTGTTTCTTCTGTCCTTGCCTTTGGTGGGACGGACATTCTTGTCTGTCTCTTTTGCGCCCTCCTCTTGCGCACCAGAAGCGAACGCGAAGGTCGCGAAGGGCAGACGCGAAGGACCGCGAATAAAACGGCGAGCGTCGCGGCGGCGGTCTGGGTAAGGCAAAAATGCGAAATCGTGCACCATTTTGCACCATTGTGCACCATCGGGTGGTTGAGCCAGTCGCCGGTGAGGTCCACCGCGTCAAGGATTCAGTTGTCAAAGAGCACGCTATCCATCTCTACGCCCGCGCTGCGCGGTAGACGTCGTATTAGCGCAACGCTCTTCGTTTTCCTTCGCGTCCTCCTTCGCGACTTCGCGTCTCTTCCTTCCTGACAAGCGAAAGAGAGACAGACAAGAATGTCCGTCCCACCAGGAGAAAAGACAGAAGAGACACAGGCAAGAATGACTGTGCCACAGAAGAGAGGCAGTAAGGAATACGGGGGGAGACGAAGACGGGGGGAGAGACAGGCAGGAATGCCTGTCCTACAGAAGAGGAACGGCGGGCTACCGGGCGGCGTCGGCGCGGTCGCGGGTCTTTAGCAGCAACTCGGCGGTGCGGAGGGACTCGGTCGTGGAGAAGTATTCGTTGCCGCCCGTCAGCGCGGCGGCCAGCATCTCCGGGCCGGCGCCGGTGGAGGTCGCGGTGTCGGTGATGTCCGTCGACGCGGCGTCGGTCGTCGTCAGCCAGCAGCGGCCGCCGATGATCTCCACCACCCCGTGGTCGCCGACGATGCGCAACCGATCGTCCCCGTGCGACGCGGCGGCGGCCGGGCGCAGGAAGTCGGCGTGCACCATCGCGCTGCCCCCGCCGGGCAGCGCGAACGCCGCGGTCGCGACGTCCTCGGCGGTGCCCCACTTGCTGCCGCGCGTCACGTTGGCCTGGTGGGCGTAGACGCAGGTGGGTTCCCCGCCGGTCACGAAGCGCAGCGCGTCGATCGAGTGCGACGCGATCCAGAGCAGCGTCGACCCGTAATGCTCGCGCTGCGCGTACCACGCCGGGCGGGTGCCCCAGCGGTAGCTCTTCTGGCCGGTGATAAGCGCCACGCGCCCCACCCGACCATCGCGCACGGCCAGGCGGGCGGCGCGAAACTCAGGACGGGCACGGAAATCGAACTCGGTGATCAGCGTGCGGGATGGGTCGGCGATGCACAGTTCCGCGATGCGCTCGAACGCCGTCCACGAAGCGGCGGCCGGTTTGTCGGTAACGATCGGCACGTTGAACGGCAGGCAGGCGACGATCGCGTCGGCCATGTGACCGTAGACGACGCCAATGCTGACGACGTCGGGCTTGAACGCCGTCATCATCGCGGGCACGTCGGTGTACAAATCGGGCGAGGGTTCCAGTGTTGCCGAGAAGGCTTCCGATGCCTTGGGGTCGTGCGGGTCGGCGACGAACGCCAGTTGATGTTCACCGAGCGGCGTCCGCCGAAGGTAGTGATGGCCCGACCCACCGATGAACGCGATGCGCATAAGGTTGTGTCCTGTTCACGAACGGTGCAGTCGATCGGGCGATGGCGATCCGTTGGATGACGCCCTACATAGCCACCGGCTTGCCGGTGGCTATGTAGGGCGCACCTTGCCGTAGCGTTCGGGTGCCACGGTTTGGTACTCCAAGCCGTGTCTCGGGCGTGCGGCAGGCACGGCTTGGAGTACCAAACCGTGGCACCCAGAGGGCACTCGCTACGCGAAAGTGTCCCCTGCTCTATGTAGTCCATACCACGCCAGAGGCATCTCTCTCGATGCCCAAACTTGGGCATTCACATACTTGACGCACGCCCGCGGTCCGGTCCCCTCTCCCGCCTGCGCCGGGGGAGGGCTAGGGTGGGGGTCCGTGATCGCGGACGCATTCAAAGTCGCCAAGAAGGCCCCCACCCTAGCCCTCCCCCGCGAGTACGCGGGAGAGGGGACCGGACGAGTGCGTCAAGTATGTTATTGCCCAAACTTGCCTACGGCACGATCGCGCCACCGCGCGACCCGCCGGACGGTCGGGGCGTGCTGCGGGGCGTGGGACGCGGGGCGACCGGTTGCGGGTTGGCGTCCGCCGGCCGGCCGGGCACTTCCGTTACGCCTTGGTTTTCCGTCGGCAACGGTGGTTGTTCACCACTGGGCCGGCGGACGGGTTCGGACACGCTGGGCACCGGCGCTTGCGCCGGTGGCACGGGTCCGACGTTGGTGCCGTCCAGGTTTGCGCCACCCACACCGTCACCCGGCAGCGGCGCCGTGGGGGCCGACGGGTCCCCCTCGTACGGGTAGGCTGGCTGCACGGTGAAGCTGGCGGGCGTGATCTCGCCGTTCCACGTGTAGGACTCGAACGGCGGCTTGTAGAAGTACGTGATCGGCAGCGCGACGATGTTGGCCAGGAACAGCACCGGCTCGACCGCGTTGCGTTCGTACTGCCCCGCCTGCGCCCGTGGCGCCAGTGGGAAGCGCGTGCTGCCCGCGACGACGGAACCGTTCGGGTAGTACAGCGTGCTCTTTTCCCAATCGCGCAGCTGGGTCGCCTGATCCACCGGCAACGGCCGCTGCTCCTCCATCAACACCACCGGCTGCGTGCGCGGCGGCAGCACCTTCTGGCAGCCACCGGCCATCGCTCCACCGGCAACCAGCGCCAGGGTGAGTTGCCGTAGCGTCGTCGTGCGAATTACCTGATTACGGGTTGAAAACATGATCCAGATCCTTCCGAATGCCCTGCCCATCCATGTGGTCGAGGTCGCCACCACTGATATCGGTCCGGTCGAAGCTTGGCGAATAGCCGAACGGGTCGCGCAACGCATCGTCGGTGCGGTCGGCCAGCTTCGCGGGCCGCGTGGTGGGCTGGTCGTCCGACTTGCCACCACACCCGCAGGCCAACATCACCAGCACGCAGCCCGCAATGGCCGCGACGCGCCGATTCGCATGACGAATTATTCCGATGACGTTCCGCACGCGCACCTCTCCGTCCGGCCACCCTCTGCCGAGGCGTAAGGCCACGGTCGATGGTACTGTGACCGCGGATGCGGCACAAACGGGGGCTGGCGGGGGAAACGAGATTTTGTGGGGTGGGTGGACGTGCTGTTTCTGGGTCTTCATCTCGAAATGCGGCGCGCCAAGATTGCCAAGAGGAGGGATAGCAGGTCGCCGGGCTCGTCCAGCCCAGGTGAGGGCGACTTCGTTCTACTGTAATCGTCAGCCAATCAAAATCACCCTCACCTAACTGTACAGTCCCATGGTATGATGGCACACGACCGCTGGCCATCAACAAGCAGGAACTATGGGACAACTACTCCACGGCTGCGCCACCACGACTGAGGCGGTTCGTCGAGCGATCCAGCAGAGTCAAGCGAGCGTGAGAGCG